>JBGPMJ010000014.1:0-17219 GCA_041486935.1 Candidatus Limnocylindria bacterium
ACCCTGCCCGACTTCCTGGTCTTCGCCGCCCTGCCGCTGAAGCTCGTCGGGGTGCCCGTCCTGCTCGACCTCCACGAGGCGATGCCGGAGTTCTTCCGCATGCGCTTCCCGCGCGCGTCCAGCCCGCTCGCGCACCGGCTCCTGCTCGTCGCGGAGCGACTCTCGATCGCATCCGCGGACGCCGTGGTCACCGTGAACGAAGCGCTGGCGGCGCGGCTCGTGGCCTTTGGCGTCCCGGCCGCCAAGGTCGCCGTCATCCTCAACAGCCCCTCGCTGCGGCGCTTCGATCCAGCCCTCCATCCGCAGCGGGCGTTCCGGGCCGACGGGACGCTGAGGCTGGTCTACGCCGGCGCGCTGACGCCGACCTACGAGCTCGACGTGGTGCTCGACGGCCTCGCCCGGCTGCGGGCGACTCGGCCGGCTCTGCCGGTCCGGCTCGAGCTGTACGGTCGCGGCGACGCCACCGAGCAGCTGCGGGCCCGCGCGACCCGGCTGGGGCTGGCGGACCAGGTCGGGTTCCACGGCCGGATCCCCCTCGAGGACGTCCCCGCGGCCATCGCGGCGGCCGACATCGGACTGGCGCCCACCCGACGTGACCCGTTCACCGACCTCTCGCTATCGACGAAGGTGCTCGAGTACGGCGCGATGGGCAAGCCCGTCGTCGCGTCGCGCCTGCCACTCGTCGAGCGCACCTTCCCCGCTGGTGCCGTGCGGACCTATGAACCGGGCGACCCGGATGGACTCGCTGCGGCCATCCTGTCCCTCGTCGACGACGCGGCCGCCCGCGAGGCGTCGGTGGCCCTGATGACCGCGCGCATCGGAGAACTGTCGTGGGAGCGCGAGGCCGACCGCCTCTGCGCGATCATCGAGCGACTGGCACCGGACGGGGACAGCCGGTGACCGGGCAGGGGAGAGCCGTGGAGGGTCCCCTCGGCCCAGGCTAGCGAAGCTCGCCGAGGAGCCGGTTCGCCAGTGCGCGGGCGAACGTGGCGGTCAGATGCTGGTCATCGCGGTAGACGAGCAGACGGCCGATGATGGCCGGGCACGGTTCCGATGGGCAGACCCAGGCCGTGGGATCGACGAACCCGGCGTGCGCTGTCGTGGCGACGGCCCGCTCTCCCGCCATGCGCGCGGTGTCGAGCGCTAGGCCCCGCGGGCTTACGCAGGCGAGCACGTCATCGGGATGACGCGACAGGCAGACCGGGGGATCGACCTGCGATCGGGGCGTATCCCCGATCACCACGACGCGGCCCGCGACGGCAGCGAGGCTCGCGAGCGTGCGTTCGAGGCCGCCGTTCCAGAGCGCCCCTCCCTCGGCGGCCGGTACGAGCGCGCCCTTCGACCAGAGCGTGTAATCGCTGTTGACCGAGATGTTGTCCGAGATGACGACGAGCCAGGGATGCTCGCGTGCGATCCGCTCCAGGGCCCCGCGGCGCCACTCGTCGCACTCCGAGTACTCGCGCTTGAGGCTGGTGCTCCAGATCGTCACATCCGCGGCCGGGCAGGAGGATTTGGTCAGGGAGACGAGTCGCCAGCCGTGGCTCGAGGCGAGCCGATCGAGGGCAGGGAACCACTGCGCCGCATGCGAATCGCCGAACAGGACGACCACCTGCTCAGAGGTCGCGGAACCGAACACGCAGGCGGGGGACGCCGTCTCCGCGGCGGAGAGGTGACAGCCGTCCCCGTAGATCAGCGGCAGGTCGTCGCGGGCGACGGCCAGCGCCGGGACGAGGTCGGCGGGAACCCGGCCCGGCGGGGTCCTCGGCGGAGCGGAGGTTGCGGATGACGGCGCCGGCGCCGAGGCCGCTCCCGGGATGGCCACGTCGAGCCCGTCGGCATACGCTCGGTCCAGTTCGGCGTCGGAGATCGAAGCCGCGGCCGCCCGGCCGTCGCCGTTCGCCGGCGAGGACAGGGCCCCCAGCGACACGGCCACGACGGCCACCGTCAGCATCAACCCAGCGGCCGCCGCGAACGTCCGCCTCGGAGCCTGCCCGATCCAGCGGCCCTGGCGGAACGGTTCCTCGATCCAGCGCTGGCTCGCGGCCGCGATGGGGATGGCCATGACCGCCAGCGCGACGCGACCGTAGGTCGGGAGTGGTGCCCCGAGCGCGGCGGCGGGCAGGACGATGAGGGGCCAGTGCCAGAGGTAGAGCGAGTAGGAGATCCGTCCCAGCCAGCGCATCGGAGCGACCGTCAGCAGGCGCGAGACGGGCCCGGCCTGCTGGCCGAGTCCCGCGGCGATGACCAGCGCCGACCCGAGGACGGGCACGGTCGCGGCCACGCCCGGGAAGGGGGTGTCGCCGTTCAGGCCGATCCCCGCACCGGCGATGGCCGCCAGCCCGAGGAGACCCGCTGCGATCGCGGTCCGCCGTCCCAGCCGCAGCGTACCCAGCGCCATGACGGCCACCAGCGCGCCGAGCCCCAGCTCCCACGCTCGCGTCACGGGTGCGAAGAACGCCCAGGGCGCCGCGACCTGGGTCAGGACCACCGATGCCCCCAGGGAGGCGACCGTGACCGATGCCATGACCGTCGCCAGGACCCGATGCGAACGCCCCACCGATCGTGTGGCCAGGAGCAGCAGCGCGGGCCACAGGAGGTAGAACTGCTCCTCGACCGAGAGCGACCAGAAATGCAGGAGCGGCGAGGGTGCCTGGGCGGCCTGCAGATAATCGGTGGCCTGCAGCGCGAATCCGATGTTCGAGACGTACAGGCCGGCCGCAAGTCCGTCGCGAGCGACGCCGGCGATCTCGACCGGCGCGAGCAGGACGGCCGACGCGAGCAGCGTCACGGCCAGTGCCACAGCCGTGGCCGGGAGCAGCCGACGAGCCCGGCGTGCATAGAACGCGCCCAGTGAGATCGTCCCCGTGGCGTCGAGTTCGCGAACGAGGATGCCGGTGATCAGGAACCCGGAGAGGACGAAGAAGACGTCGACACCGACGAAGCCACCACCGAAACCCGGCACATGGGCGTGGTACAGCAGGACGAGGAGGATCGCGACGGCGCGCAGGCCTTCGAGATCAGGGCGGAAGCGGTCGTTGGCGGGACCCGGGCGCGCGGGCGTGGCGGCCGGGGTCGTGGCGTGACGGCTCACAGGCTGGCGATTCTGGCACGGTCGAGCGATCGTGGCTGACGAGGGTCGCCCGGGGCTGCGCGCCGGTCGAGTGGCGGCGTAGGGTACGATACCGACCGCTCCACGCCGGCCGAGCGCCGTCGCCATCCGACGGACCTCCCATCGCCGCAGGACCCTGACCAACCATGACCCTTCGAGCCAGGCCGACGGCAGGCCGCTCACGCCGCTCCAGCCACGACAACGAGGCGCGCCAGAAGCTCTACGTCACGATCGGCTTCATCGCCGTCATCGTCATCGCCGTGGGCGTCCTCGCCGGCTCAGTGGTCGTCTCCTGGTACAACGACCACCTCAAGCCGGTCGCGACCGTGGACGGCACCGCCATCACGCGCGACCAGTGGCTGGAACGGGCGAAGATCGAGCTGTTCCGCGTCGGCGAGGGCGAGAAGCGGGTACGCGAGGCGCTCGCGGCCGGGCAGGTCGGCCAGGACATCGCCACCCAGCAGTTGAAGCGCCTGGACCAGCAGAAGCAACAGGTCACGCAGACCGCGCTCGAAGGGCTGATCGACGCGCTCGTGATCGAGAAGAACGCCGCCGCCGAGGGTGTCTCGGCCAGCGACGCCGACCTCGAGGCCGCGCTGAAGAAGGAGTCCTCCAGGCCCGAGCTGCGCAAGACGCTGGCCATCTTCGTGCGCCCGGAGGTCGACGCCGGCGCCGACTTCCCCTCGCAGGCCCAGCGCGACGCGGCGAAGGCGAAGGCCGAACAGGCGCTCGCCGAGCTGAAGGCCGGCAAGGATTTCGGCGCGGTGGCGAAGCAGTACAGCAACGACGCGAGCAAGGAGCAGGGCGGAGACTTCGGCTCCCTGGCCGATACGAACCCCACCGACCGGGCCTGGGTAAAGGCGGTCTTCGCGCTGCCGCTCGGCGGGACGTCCGAAGTGATCGAGGGCGCCGACGGCACGTTCCGCATCGGGCGCGTGACCGAGATCACGCCGGCCAAGGAGGACGCCGCGTTCCGTGCGGCCGTCGAGCAGGGCCCGGGGCTCGAGGCGTACAAGGCGTACCTCACCGCCCAGGTCCTGCAGGAGAAGATCACCGAGAAGCTCGTGGCGCAGGCGACCGCCGGCCCGGTCGAGCAGGTCCACGCCTATGAGATCTTCATCGCCAAGGGCTCCGGCGACGCGGGGGGCCAGGAGGTCCGGGCCTCGCACATCCTGTACTCGCCGAAGGACGACCCGGGCGGCGCCTCCGCCCTGCCCACCGACGACCCGGCCTGGGCGGAGGCGCAGCAGCAGGCCGGCGCTGCGGCCGCCAAGCTGCGCGCCATCACCGATGTGGCCGAGCGCGAGGCGGCGTTCGCCACCCTGGCCAAGGCCGAGAGCGACGACAAGGGCAGCGGCGCGGCCGGCGGGGACCTCGGTTGGTTCACCCGCGGGGCGATGGTCCAGGAGTTCGGTGACGCCATCTTCGTGGGCACGCACGGGAAGGGCGACATCATCGGCCCGGTGAGGTCGCAATTCGGCTGGCACGTCATCCTCTTCGACCGCTTCCGCCCGGCGCCGAAGCAGCGCGCCGCAGAAATCCTCGTGAAGGTCAACGAGCCGGGCGCCGACTTCGCGGCCATCGCGAAAGAGGAGTCCGACGGCCTCGAGGCCGCCAAGGGTGGCGACCTGGGCTGGATCGCCCCCGGGCAGTCGTCCGACCCCAAGGTCGAGGAGGCCCTCTTCGCGCTGCAGGCCGGCCAGATCGGCGGGGGCCTGGAGCTGGGGGACGGCTTCCACATCTACAAGGTCGTCGGGCGCGAGACGCGCCCCCTGAACCCGGAGCAGATCAACAAGATCCAGCTCAACGCCTACAACCTCTGGTTCGCGCCGAAGAAGGCGGCGGCCGTCATCACGCGCGACTCCGCCGCCCTCGGGTCCGGCCTCTAGGAGGTGCTCGAGGAGGCGCTCCACGACCTCGAGCGTCGCCTCGGCGTCCGGCCCCGCGACGGCCTCCAGGTGGCCGCGGCGTCGGCCCTCCTGCGCCTGCCGTTCGATCCTGGCTGGCCGCTGCTGATCCTCGGGGACGCGGTCGCGGCGCCCGCCTCCGGCTCGGCGTCCGCCTTCGATGCGCCGGTCCTGCCCGGCCGCCATGCGCGCCCGCCGCAGGTCACGGCCATCCTCGGAGCCCTCTACCCGGCCGACCACCCCGTGCACGGGCTGCTCGGCGCCCCGGATGCGACCGTCGGGGGGCTTCATGGCGCGCCACTCGCATCGGGAGCCTGGTACGTGCCACCCCTGCGCGACGAGGCGAACCTGGCCAGCCCCCACGGCCTGCCCTGGCTGGCGGCCCGGCTGCGCGCCCCCGACGGCTGCCCGTGGGACCGCGAGCAGATCCACCAGAGCCTGCGGCGACACCTGCTCGAGGAGGCCTACGAGGTCTACGACGCGCTCGAGTCAGGCTCGACCCCGGCGCTGGCCGACGAGCTCGGCGACCTGCTCCTGCAGGTGGTCCTCCACGCCCAGTACGCGGCCGAGGCGGGCGTCTTCGACCTGACCGACGTCTACCGCTCGATCATGGCCAAGATCGTGCGCCGCCACCCGCACGTCTTCGGCGAGCTGGAGGTGGCCTCGGTCGGCGAAGTGGTCCGCAACTGGGAGACGATCAAGGCCGGCGAGCGGGCAGAGGCCGCCGCGGCCGGGGAGCCGCCCCGGCACGCTCGCGACGAGCTGATGCCCGAGGCCTTCGCGGGCCTTTCGCGCTCGCTGCCCGCGCTGGCCTATGCCCAGGAGATCCAGGAACGCGCCGCCTCGCTCGGCTACGACTGGCCGGACGTGGAGGGCGTCATCGACAAGCTCGAAGAGGAGGCCGTCGAGCTTCTCTCCGCGGAGACTGCCGACGAACGCCGCGAGGAGTTCGGCGACCTGCTGCTCGTGATCGTCAACCTGGGGCGTAAGCTGGGCATCGACGCGGAGGCGGCGCTGCGGGCCGCCAGCGCGAAGTTCGCCGGGCGCTTCGCCCGGGTCGAGCGGCTCGCCGCGGGTCGGCGGTTCGACGAGATGACCTTCGAGGAGCTGGACGAGCTCTGGGACGCCGCCAAGCGTGAGGAGGGAACTCCCTGATGAGCATTGGCTCCGGCCGCTTCCGCGGTGACGGGCGCACGCCCGGCCAGCTCCGCCCCACGACCATCGAGCTGGACGTGCAGAAGTGGGCCGAGGGCTCCTGCCTCATCCGAGTGGGCGACACGCACGTGCTCTGCGCGGCCACGCTCGAGGAGCGCATCCCGCCGCACTTGCGCGGGAAGGGCGTCGGCTGGGTCACGGCTGAGTACTCGATGCTGCCCCGGGCCACCTCCGAGCGCACGCAGCGGGAGGCCGTGAAGGGGCGCCTCGGCGGCCGCACGCACGAGATCCAGCGGCTGGTGGGCCGCTCGCTGCGCGGCGTGGTGGACACGGCCAAGCTCGGCGAGCGCACCGTGACCGTGGATTGCGACGTCCTCCAGGCCGACGGCGGGACGCGCACCGCCTCGATCACCGGCGGCTACGTGGCGCTGGTGCTGGCCCTGAAGCGGCGCGGGCTGGGCGCGGCGGTCGCCGGCCAGATCGCGGCCGTGAGCGTCGGCCTCGTGGATGGCGTGGCGCTGCTCGACCTCGATTACGCGGAGGACTCGCGCGCCGACGTGGACTTCAATGTGGTGGCCACCGACGCCGGGACGTATGTGGAGGTGCAGGGCACGGCCGAGGGCAAGCCGTTCGACCGGGCGGCCATGGAGCGGCTCCTCTCGCTGGCCGACGACGGCATGCAGAAGCTGTTCGCCCTGCAGCGCGAGGCGATCGCCCGCGCCGAGGCGTGACAGCGCCCGGGGAGCGGCGGATCCTCGTCGCGACGCGCTCCGCGCACAAGCTGGGGGAGCTGCGCGAGCTGCTGCGGCTCTCGCGGACGGCGCTCGTCTCGCTGGACGAGCTGGGCCTGTCCGGCGACCCCGTCGAGGACGGCGCCACGTTCGAGGCGAATGCGCTCATCAAGGTCCGCTTCTGGGCCGCGCGGACGGGGTTGCCGGTGCTCGCCGACGACTCGGGCCTCGAGGTCGAGGCGCTCGGCTGGGGTCCGGGCGTGCGCACGCGCCGCTACGCCGGCGAGTCGGCCAGCGATGCCGAAAACAACGCCAAGCTCCTCGTCGCGCTGGCGGGCCTGTCCCCGGAGCGGCGGCGCGCCCGCTATGTGTGCGTGCTGGCCTTCCTGGCCGAGCCCGGGGCGGAACCGCTGGTGCGGCGTGGCACGTTCGTCGGGCGCATCGCGCCCGCGGCACGCGGCAGCGGCGGCTTCGGCTACGACCCGATCTTCGAGCCGGCCTCTGAGCAGCCCGGCGGCCGGACCGTGGGGGAGATGACCGCCGCAAAGAAGAATGCGATCTCGCACCGTGCTGTCGCCGCGCGCGCCATGGGCGAGGCGCTGCGCGAGCTGGGCTACTGAGGGGCGGGTCCTGGCGGTCGAAGGTGCCTGGATCGCCCGCCATCGCCCCAAATCGCTGCGCATCTCGTGGCGCACTGATATGCAAGACCTCGACACCGGAGGGACCGAAACGGCGCCCGAGTCGAGCGGATTCGCAAGCGAGGCGTGTTCAGGTCCGCGCTCCGACCAACCTGGGTGGCTCGCGACGCCGCATATGAGTTCGCAGCGCGCTGAGACGTGAGGATCCAGGCACCGCGACGGGACGCGCCCTTTGGTGCCTGGCAAACAACACCGCGCTCCCTACCGGCGTAGGCTCCACCCATGCACGAGCCCTACCTGAGCGACGTCCCCGTCCCGTCCATCACGCTGCACCGCGCCGTCCCGGTCGCCCGCGCACGGGTCATCGCGGCGGCGCACGACCTCCTCGCCGTGCCCGACGCGGCTCTCGAGCGCGCCTAGCCCTGGCGCGATGCCGAAGCGGACCTCCGTTACGGCTTCTACCACGCGTTCGAGGTGCTCGAGGCGTCTGCCGCTCCATCCGCGCCGCCGCGGTGGGACGGGCACGCTGGCGAGCGGATCGCCGCCACCATGACCCAGTGGCTCGCCGAGCGTCGGACGGGCGGGGAGGCGGGCGTCTAGCCTCGGCGCGGCGATGTCGCGCCGATTAGTCCGAGTCGCCGGCCGAGACCCCTGGCGATCCGCCGCGGGGCCGACCGCCAGGGTGCTCGCCGGCTGGCCACGTTCGGGTCGGGGAGGGCACCCCGAAACGGTGGCTCGTCGGCGCGCTGCCAGTTCAACCAGTACGGCCGGAAGCCCATCTGCTCCTTGAAGAAACGCAGCCCCTCCGTGCCCGAGCGGTGCATGTTGTACATCGCGTACTTCGTGCCTGCGACGGCGATGACGTCCTTGATCGTCTCGGCCACGAGGAGGTACATCACGCCCGCGTTGAGATGGTCGCCATGACCCAGGATCGTCGAGAACAGGCACATCTGGCCGACCTGGAATAGCCACGTGTAGGCGACGAGGTGGCCGTCCTTGAGCACGCCGTAGGTGCGTACCTGATGTCGCGGACACGCGTAGGCGTCGAGCGGGCCGTACGGTCCAGGCCGCACGCGGTAGCGCCCGGTCATCTCCTTGCCCTGGCGCTCCGGCAACGACGTGTTGATCGCGAAGATGTCGTCTAGGTAGGCGTCCCGATCGATGCGCCCGAAGGTGTAGCCCTCCTTGAGCGCCCTGCGTACCTTGCGCCGCGTGTAGTAGCCGGCCGGCCCGTTCCAGTACTCGTCGAAGGTCGCCGGCAGCACCAGGATCGAGCAGCCGTCCTGGTAGGCACCGTGTTCGGGATGCCGGGCGTGCGGCGCCGTGAACTTGTCGTATAGCTCGTCGGCCATACTTGTGCAGTGCGGGTCCGGCGCATCCGCGCGGAGGAAGCTGATGGTCAGCTCGGGGTAGGGCTCTAGCGCGGCGTCAGCCATGCGCCCAGTCCTTTCTCCATGGCTACCTGGATCATCTTGCGGTACGTCGGGCCGGTGAAGTGTAGGGTCTGGCCGGGGCCGCAGCTGCCCAGATCGTCGGGCTCGAGCTCGTCGTCGTGCAGATCGCCGGCGAACAGGTCCGGGACGATGCGCTCCAGCTCGGGCCCCAGCCGGCGGAACTCGGCGCCCCGGGCCTCGAGCTTGGGGTACAGCGTTACCGGCTGGTGGAGGTACAGCACCGGCACGTGGCCAAGCCGGCTGCGGTACGTCTCGATCAGCCGGACGTGATCGGCGAGCGATTCGCCGAAGGTCAGCTGCCCGAGCGGCTCGAAGGCGCGCTCGAACTCGGCCCGATCCCACAGGTAGCCCTGATGGATCCAGATCTTCCAGCCTGCCGCCCGGTTGTGCCAGGCCGCGAAGTTCATGTCCGCGTAGTCGTCGAAGACGAGGAGCCGGGCCTCCGATGCCCGCAACGTGTCGCGGTCGACCTGGCCGAGCGCGTAGGTGCGCAGGCTCTTGCTCATGCGGTCCACGTCCATCCAGCGGCGCACGTCCTCGCGCGTCGGCCACAGGCCCTCGAACCCGTCGAGGAAGAAGTCCGTGCGCGCCTTCTCGTCGCGCACCATCTGGGGATTGCCCCCGAAGAGGTCGCGGTTCATGTCGATGGCGCGGCGTGAGCAGCAGTCGCCGCGCACGACGATCGGGAAGGGCGGCGCGTCCGGGTTGCCCACCGCCGCCGCCGCCGGCTCCGCGGCCGGCACGATCGTCGGACGCGGACGGACGACCTCGCCGGAGAGCGCCCACCAGACCGGGTGCACGAGGACCTGCAGGAACCCCCCTTCACGGGCGTAGAGGTCGTCGAGCTGCGCGAAGGAACGGTTCCAGCGCCCGCCCGTGTCGGAGAGGTAGAGCGTGTGGCCGATGAGGTTCGCCTCGTGGGTCAGTCCGAAGTCGGCCATCGGTCGCGGCTGGAGCCTGACGGTCCGCCGCGTCCTGGACGACGGATCGTCATAGACGATCGTCCGGTCGGGCGCGCCGAGCGCGGGCCGCGGACACTCGCTGAACAGCTCGCTGTTGACGTAGCCCAAGGTATGGCAGAGGCGGTCGCCGTGGGCCACGCTGCCGTCCATCGCGAAGCCGGCCCTGCGCAGCGAGGCCAGGTCGCGCTCGAGGATGGCGTGCGGATCTTGGCCGGTCAGCAGGGCGAGGGTGATGGCGTTGTTGTGCAGCCCGATCTCGTGGCCGAGCGAGGCGATGCGGTCGAGGGCCCGCAGCACGAACGGCGCGGGTGACGTCGTCGCCGGCCCGCCCCAGTACCAGTCCCCGTGCAGCACATAGTAGGTGGCGCGGTAGCCGTGCTCCGCCTCCCACTCGGCGAGACGGACGGAGTTCTCGACGTCGTGGTCCATGTCATGGCGCAGCGCCAGGAACCGTTCGGGCCAGTCGTCGCGGCGGGAGAAGGCCTCGCGGACCGGGACCACCTCATCGGCGCGCTCCAGCAATCGCGACAGCGCGTCGAGGTCGTGCGCGCCGAAAGTGCGCCCTTCGGCAAGGTCGCGCCGTTTCGCGGCCAGCAGGGAGCCCGGGATGCCCTCGTGCGGAAGAGTCAGCCGGGTCGCCACCGCTCGGGCGCGCCGCAGGCCACCCCGGCGCGCTCGACCGGCGAATCGGCGACCGCGTCCCAGCAGGCTGCTCATGGAGTTTCGGTCCGTCGCTGCACCTCAGGAGGCTCGGATCGGCCGTGTGGCCGTGGCAGTAGGGTACGACACCGGCCGCTCAACGACGGCCCGGGCCACGTCGCCACCGCACGGATCTCCCAATCGCCACTGATATGCAAGACCGCGACACCGGAGGGACCGAAACTGGGGCCGAGTCGAGCGGATTCGCGAGAGAGGCGTGGTCAGGTCCGCGCTCCGACCAACCTGGGTGGCTCGCGACGCCGCATATGAGTTCGCAGCGCGCTGAGACGTGAGGATCCGGGCACCGCGACGGGACGTGACCCGGGCCGGCACGCTACGCTCCGCCCATGCACGAGCCCTACCTGAGCGACGTCCCCGTCCCGTCCATCGCGCTGCACCCCGCCGTCCCGGCCGCCCGCGCACGGGTCATCGCGGCGGCGCACGACCTCCTCGCGGTGCCCGACGCGGCCCTTGAGCGCGCCTGGCCCTGGCGCGACGACGAGGTGGACGTCCGCTACGGCTTCTACCACGCGTTCGAGGTGTTCGAGGCGGCGACCGGTGCCGTTCGCCGCACCCTCGACGAGGCCGGCACGCGACCCGCCCCCGGCGCCCGCCGCGCCGCGGCCGCCACGGCCGCGCGCTGGGATCTCCACGGCCGGCTGCTCCCCCTTGACGCGACCAACCTTGACGCGGCGCCCGGCGCCGAGGAGTGGACGCTCAGACAGACGCTCGGCCATGTCGTCCGCACGCAGCGCGCGTACGGCCGTTTCACCGTATGGTGGCTGCTCCAGCGCGACGCGGCCACCCCTCCCGACGCCGTCCCGGAGGCGCTCTTCAAGGCCATGCCCGAGGAGGCGGTCGAGGGTCAGGGCACGCTCGAGGAGATCTGCGCTCGCCTCGACGGGCTGCTCGACGCGGGCATGGCGCACCTCGGCGGCCTGGACAACGGAGCCCTGGCGGTCCCGGCGCGCTGGTCGGGCATCCGTGTCGATGTCGGCTTCCGCCTCGGTCGCTGGTCGTCGCACATCCGCGAGCACACCGTCCAGGTGGACAAGACGCTGGCCATGATCGGCTGGGCGCCGCGCGAGGTCGACCGCCTGGTGGGGCTCGTGGTGGGCGCCTACGGCCGGCTGGAGGAGCAGGTCTTCGGCCTGCCCGCGGCGGCGCTCGAGCGCGGTGGCGACGACGGGCGGACGCCGGCCACGCTCATCGAAGCGGTCACGATGCGCGTGGCCGCGGACGCGGCCTCGGTGCGGGCCTGGGCGAGTACCTAGGGACTCGAGCCCGGCATTGCCGTCGGCTTCGGCGTCGGCCAGGGCGTCGGCAGGGTCCCCGGCGCAGGGAAGAGCAGCGCCGCCATGGCCCGGATGGCCGCCCCGTCGGGGATCTCGACCGAGCCGCGCGGGTCCCCCGGCTGGCCCGGGTGGACGAGCGGGAACCTGGTGACGACGTTGACGACGCTGGCGCCATCGATGCCCTCGGCCAGGAAGGCCAGGTCGTTGTAGCGGCTCGGAGGCAGGTCCGTGCGCACGGCGTCGCCGATCGCCTCGAGCAGCCCGGGGAGCCTCCCCAGCAGCTCCAGTGCGCCGCCGTCGAGCGCGGCGTTCTTCAGGGCCACGAGCACCTCCTGCTGCCGCGCGGCGCGCGTGAAGTCAGTCTCGCCGACCGGCCTGCGGACCCGGGCGTAGGCGAGGGCGAGCTGGCCGTCGAAGTGCTGGAGCCCGGCCTCGACGTGGAAGCCGTCGATCCCGAATTCGCGGTACTTGGGGTCGTCGAGCGCTCGCTTCACCTGCACATCGACCCCGCCGACCGCGTCGATGACCTTGACGAAGCCGGACAGGTCGACCTTGGCGTAGTAGTGGATCGGGATGCCCAGCAGCTCCCCGACGGCGTCCTGGAGCGCACGCGTGCCGCTGCCGTCGGCCCGTGCGAATTCGGGGTCGTCGGGATGGGCATTGACGTGCAGAAGAAGGCCGTTGATCTTGTCCCGGTAGATCCCCCCGCCGGGGAGGGGGACATCGACCAGGTCGCGTGGGATGGAGAGCAGTGACGCCGTCCGGCCGACCGGATCGACGGACACGACGATGAGCGTGTCGGTGCGGCCTCCCTGGGTGCTGGTGCGGTTGTCGACGCCCATCAGCAGGACGTTGATCCGGCCGTCCGGGGCGGGCGTGGGGCCGGTCGTGGTGCCCGGGTCGTCGCCAGCGAAGAGGAGTCGCCGTGCCGGCGCTGAGCCGCTCGCGTCCGCCATGCCGGCGCAGGTGGGGCAGATGCGCAGGGCCGTCTCGTAGACCCGCAGGCCCAGGAAGCCCGCGTAAGCCTGGGGTGCCGCTGCCAGGCCCGCGACGAGGAGGAGCCCGACGGCGCCGACGCCGCCGATCCGCGCTCGCCCGCCGGCCAGGAATGCGTGGGCGATGGCGATCAGCCGCCAGCCGAGGAAGAGGACGTCGAGGAAGAGGAGGGCAACGACGGCGTCGGGCTTGAGGATCGAGGCCACCAGCCGCGTCTGGTAGGCCAGCGCGATCGGGAGGCCGATGAGCAGCAGCGCGGCGACCGGGAGGGCGAAGGCCGCGAAGCCCCGAGCGTCGCGGTTGAGTGCCTGCCCAAGTCCCGGAAAGATGGCCGAGAGGACGGCGGCGACGATGCGCCGGGGATCGTCCGCGCCGTCACGCGTGCGGCCCTCCCGGCCCGGGGTCGAGGCTCGCGCCTGCAAGGACTCCTCCGCTGTCGTCTGGCGGCGGCAGTGTAGCAGCGGGTCGGGAGGGGCTCACGCTGCTGCCGGCGCGGTACGATGTGCCCCGTCGGGGCGTGGCGCAACGGCTGCGCACGTGCTTTGGGAGCACGAGGTTGTGGGTTCGAATCCCACCGCCCCGACCATCCTCTCTGGCGGGAGGCTACGCCGCGGCCATCGCGCAGGACGAGGAGTACCGGAAGAGCGCAGCGTCGGCCCGGACCATCGGGTAGGGCGGACGGACCCTGTTCCACTGCTAGCATCGTCGGCACGATGTCCCGGGGAACCGCATCTCCGAGCCGGCGCAGCCGCCTCACCGCCGCTGCGCTGGTGGCGCTCGTCCTGCTCACAGGCTGCGGCGGCAGCCCAGCCACGCCGGCACCGACGCCGGCCGCGGCCAGCGCGACCCCGAAGCCGAACACGCACATGGCGGAGCCGGCCTCCGGCCGCGAGGTCTACACCCGGCTGAACCAGGCCGGCCTCGGGCTCGTGGGCACGAACGCCGCCGAGGGAGCGGAGCCGCGCAGCCGCATCAACGCGTCGTACGCCGGCTGGCCGCTGGCGCTGCTTGAGTATTCCTCGACCACCGCTCGCGCCAAGAGCGTCCCGTTCCGCGACGGTGGCGCGCCCGGCGCGGGGCAGCCGGTCTACACGTTCGTCGGCCTGAACATCGCGGTCCTGTGGGGCCCGAGCACGCAGGGCCAGGTGCCGGCCCCGCCTGACGCCACGAAGGTCGAGGCGGCTAAGAAGCTCGCCGACGCGCTCGGCGCGCTGGTCGGCCCGCTGGCCGAGCGATCCATCACGCGCGTCACCGCGCCGCTGCCGACGCCCACGCCGCCCCCGACCGTGGCGCCGAGCCCGTCGCCCAGCGCCTCGCCCACCTCCTCGCCCTAGAGGGTCAGTGGTTCCCCCACTGGTACGACTGCTTCACGATGCGCAGGTAGACGAACGTCTCGGTGGATCGCACGCCCGACACGCGACGGAGCTTCTCCGTCAGGAAGCGCAGCAGCCCCTCGCTGTCCTCGCAGACGGCCTCCACGAGCAGGTCGAAGGCGCCCGCGGTGACCACGACGTAGATGACCTCGGGCAGCTTCCCGATCTCCTCGGCGGCCTGGATCAGCCGGTCCCCCTCACAACGGACGCCGATCATCGCCATCTGGTCGTAGCCGAGCTTGAGCGGGTCGGTGACGCCGACGATCTGGAGCACGCCGCGCTCGATGAGCCGGTTCGTGCGCGCCCGCACGGCCGCCTCGCTCACGCCGAGGTCGGACGCGATCTGCGTGAACGGGCGCCGGCCGTCCTGCTGCAGGTGCTCGATGATTCGCTTGTCGAGGGGCGAAACGTCGCCCTCGCCGCCCCGCGCGGGGAGCGGCTTGCGGACCTGGGCCATGACTGGGACGGTACCACCGGCTGGTGCCGACTGACAACGAGATTCACGCCTGGTGGTGGCGGCAGGCGACGGGAATTCGCGGGGCTATGCTCGGCTCGCGACGGCTCGCAGGTGGTCGAGTCTGGCGCCCGAGGGCCGGGCGGGGTACCCTCGTCACGTGCCCACCGGGTTCCTCGTCGCGCTCCTCGGGGTGGCCGTCCTGGTCAACCTCGCCCTCGTGGGGGCCGTGCTCGTCTCCTCGGTCGTCCGCCGGCGCTGGTTGCCGCCCGACGATGCGTCGGTCGGCGCGATGCCCCCGGAGCCGATCGACATCGCCCTCCAGGCCGCCGCCCAGGCGGAGGGCTCGCCACCCTCGCGGGCCGGCATCAGCGCAGCGACGTACGACCGCGTCGTGCGCATCGTCAGCTACGGGTTCCTTATCGGCACGGCCATCATCGTCGCGCTCGGCGGGCTCTGGGCGGCAAGCGCGCCGGCCATCTACGCGCTGCTCGCGGGGGGCGCGATCATCGCTTTCGTGATCCACGACATCCTGCCCAGCTCGCGCCTGGGCGGCGCCATGCTGGTCTTCGAGGCCGTCACCGCGATCGCGCTGTTCACGGTCCTGATCGTCCTCACCGGCGGCGTCGACAGCCCCTTCTTCTTCGGCTACTACCTCATCGCCGCGGCCGCGGCCCTCGTCGTCGGGGGCGCCGCGAACTTCCTGCTGGCCGCCGCCATCTCGGCGGTCTATCTCCTGGCGCTCGCGCTCGTCGAGGGTGCCACGCCGCTGGAGTTCCCACAGATCGTGCGCCTCGGTTTCAACCTGATGGCGCTCTGGCTCCTCTCGTACCTCGCCTCGGTCGTGGCGCGCGAGCAACGGCGCACTCGCGACGCCGCCGTCCGCCTCTCGCTGCACGACCCGCTGACGCGGCTGTACAACCGCAACTACCTGTTCGCGGTGATGGACCGCGAGATCGCCCGCGCCGGGCGGACCAAGCGCCGCTTCAGCCTGCTCATGCTCGACCTCGACGGCCTCAAACCGATCAACGACCGCTACGGCCACTACTTCGGC
The DNA here is from genome assembly GCA_041486935.1 of Candidatus Limnocylindria bacterium. Lineage (GTDB taxonomy): Bacteria > Chloroflexota > Limnocylindria > Limnocylindrales > CSP1-4 > CSP1-4. The sequence goes on from JBGPMJ010000014.1 coordinate 15,828, forward strand.
GACCGGGTGCTGCGCGAGGTGGCCGAAGTCGTGCGGCGCGGCATCCGCGTCATCGACTCGGCGGCCCGCTACGGCGGCGACGAGTTCGTCGTGCTCCTGCCCGAGACCGATCCCAGCGGCGCGCTCGTTGTCGCCGAGAAGATGCGCCGGGGGATCGCCGGTATCAGGGTCCTCGCCGGTGCCGACGTCCTGCGCACGACCGTCTCGGTCGGCGTGGTCGCCTTCCCGGACGACGGACGGACGGCGGACGCTCTGCTCAATCGGGCCGACCAGGCCATGTACGAGTCGAAACGAACCGGTAAGGATCGCGTCTGGGCCGGCGTCGCCCGTGCCGACCGGCGAACCGCCGCCGGCCTTCCCGTCCGGCCGGGCGCCCGTGTGGCGGTGCCCGTCAATGCCGCGGACCGACGTGCCGCGGACCGACGTGCCGCCGACCGGCGGGCGCTCGACCGCCGCGCTTCCGCACCGCCGGATCCCGACACGGGGCGCAAGGCCGCCGATGACGTGCCGTCCGCCGCGACAGCCGTGACGGCGGCTGCGCCCGCAGCGGCGAAGCCCCCCGCGCGGCAGGGGAAGCCGAAGGGTAGCGCGGCGGCCCCCGATCCCACGGCTGCAGCGACAGCGGGGCGCTCCAGCGTGCCGCGCGCCAAGGCGTCCCGGGGCCCCCGGCGCTTTGAGGTGCTCCACCACACCGATCCGCGTTTCGAGCGCACGATGCGCGATTTCATCCGCGCCCCCCGGCCGGTGGAGTCGATCGACGAGGACCGGCTCGAGGCCGACGAGCGCCCCGCCTGAGCCGCCCGGCGGCGCCGGCCGCCCGGTGTAGGATGGCGCGGCCATGACCGACGAGCCCGCCGGCCGCCCCGTCCGGGGCTTCTCCACTCGCGCCATCCTCGCCGCCACGCGCTCCCCGAAGGTCGAACAGCACCCTACGGCCGTGCCGATCTACCAGAGCGCCACGTTCGCCGCGAACGACGCGGCGGAGTTCGCTGCGATCATCGCCGCCGGGAGCGGCTACACGTACGCGCGTCTCGACAACCCGACAGCTTCGGCCATGGCCGCCGCGATCGCCGAGCTTGAGGGGGCGGAGTCGGGCTTCGCCTTCGGCTCCGGCATGGCCGCTATCCACGCCGCGTTGGCCGCTCTCGTTCGCGCCGGCGACCGCATCGTCGCCACGCGTGCCGTCTACGGCAGCACGCGCTCGCTCCTCGACCGCGTCTTCGCGAGGTTCGGCGTGGAGATCACCTACGCGGACGCCACGGACCCGGACGAGGTGAGCGCCGCGCTGCCCGGCGCCCGGCTCCTCTACCTCGAGACGATCAGCAACCCGACCCTGGTGGTGGTGGACATCCCCGAGCTGGCCGAGCGGGCGCATCGCGCCGGCGCCCTCGT
>JBGPMJ010000015.1:0-16665 GCA_041486935.1 Candidatus Limnocylindria bacterium
CCTGCTCGGGCAGGAGGTCGAGACGTTCGAGCTGGCGCTCTCGGCGACCGCCACGGTCCTGGCCGTCGACGAGTCGGGCCTGGAGCCGCTCGCCCGGGAGGCGCTCACCGCCGAGTTGCCCGTCGGGCGCGAGGTGCTGCCCGACTCGGTCCAGGTGACCATCGGCGAGCCCCGGGTGGAGGAGGGTCGCGTCACGATCGCCGTCAGCGTCACGGCCCGAGCCTGGCAGCCGCTCGATGCCGCCGCGCTGCTGACCCGTGTCCGGGGCCTCAGCGTCGCGGAGGCGTACGCGGCCCTGGAGCCGTACGGCGAGGTGACCATCGAGACCTCGCCGTTCTACGTGGGGACCATCCCCACCCTCGACGACCGCACGACGCTGACGATCTCGTCACCGGCGAGCCCGGCCCCGTGACGCGGTTGCTGGGCATCGATCTCGGGCAGCGGCGCATCGGGCTGGCCGTGGGCGATACCGAGACCGGCGTCGCCCGCGGGCTGGCGACGATCGCCCGCGGAGACACGGAGCGCGACGCCACGACGCTGGCGCGTCTCGTGGGCGAGCAGCGGGTGGACGAGTTCGTGCTCGGCCTGCCGCGCAACGCCGACGGCAGCGAGGGATCGCAGGCGCTCATCACCCGCGCCTGGGCCGCCGACGTGCTCGTCGGGCTGCGTCTGCCCGTCGCGTTCCGCGACGAATACCTCACCAGCGTCGCGGCAGAAGACAGTCTTGGCCGGATGCCACGTGGCCGCTCCGGCGGCCCCCCGTCCCGTGCGGCGCTCGACCGACGCCGCGGCGCGATCGACCGCGAGGCCGCCCGCCTCATCCTCCAGGCGGAGCTCGACGTCCGACGCGGGGTGCGGTCGTGACCGGCCCGCGCCGGGACCGGCCGATGGCCCGACCGGCGTCCCGGCCGCCGGCGCAGCAGCGCGGCACCTTGACGCGCTCGGAGGTCTCGAGCCGGCGCCGGCCACCGGGCCCGGGAGGTGCCCGGCGGGGCCTGCGCGTGGCCCCCTGGGCCGTGCTGCTGGGGCTGGCCGCCCTGATCCTGCTGGGCGGCTTCCTACTCCTGCGTCCGGCCATCGCCGGCTTCGTCGTGGGCATCGCCGAATCGAACCCGCAGTCCCTCACGGTGCCCTTCATCGCCGACCTCGTAGCCGAGGACCTGGGCGATGCGCTGACGACGGCCGCGGGGTCCGACCCGGCCCCGGTGCCCTTCGAGGTGCCCGCCGGCGCGACGGCCTCGCAGGTCGCCGACGCCCTGTACGAGGCCGGCCTCGTGAGCAAGCCGCTCGTCTTCGAGTACGTGGCCATCACCGGCGGCAAGGCGGACTCGATCCAGGCCGGCGTGTACGAGCTCATGGCGACGATGACGCCAGGGGAGATCCTCGCGACCCTGCAGGACGCCCCCGTGCAGACGCTGACCGTCGCCCTGCGCGAGGGCCTCCGACTCGAGCAGATCACCGCCTACCTCGAAACGCTCCCCCTCGGCCGTGCCGTGGCGCGCGACTTCTACGACCTGGCCAGCGCGCCCACAGCGGCGCTGCGGGCGGACTTCCCGTTCCTCGACGCGCTGCCCGAGGACCGCTCGCTGGAGGGCTTCCTCGGCGCCGGCACGTACGAGGTCTACCCCTGGGTCAGCGGAGACGATCTCGTGCGCATGCTGCTCGACCAGTGGCGCCGCCTGACCTCCGCGGCGGACCCGATCGCGGCCGCGAAGGCGGGCAAGAAGGACTTCTACGAAATGCTCACCCTGGCCAGCATCGTCGAGCGCGAGGCCGGCGTGGATGCCGAGCGCGCCCTCATCGCCGGCGTCTACCAGAACCGGATCGACCGAGGGATGCTGCTCAACGCCGACCCGACCGTCTATTACGGCTGGGACACGGTGCAGCTGGACAAGCTCGAGTTCGCGCGCTGGCAGGAGTACGCGTTCTGGAATCCGATCGGCCGCCCGCTGGCCGGCGTCGACCTGCCCGACGCGCTGGCCGGCTACCAGACCTATCAGCGCCGCGGCCTCGTCCCGGGTCCCATCTGCACGCCGACGCTGGCTTCGATCCAGGCCGCGCTGCATCCCGACACGAAGGCCGGCTACCTCTACTTCGTGCTCAAGAACGACGGCTCGCGCACGCACGCCTTCGCGAAGACATACGCGGAGCACCAGGCGAACCTCAAGAAGTACGGCTACCAGTAGGCGACCGGCTACGACGATCCTGGTGAGGCCGACGCCGCGGACGGCCTATCCGCCAGCCGGTCGGCCGAGGCCCTCGCCGCGTGCACCGACGACCAACGGGCAATCTTGGAGGCCGCCGAGGTCGGCACCGACTGGGAGCAAGCTGTCCGCTCTGCCGTGTGGCTCGTGGGCGAGGATGACGTGGTGCCCGCACTGCTCAACTTCCACCGCGCCCTAGCTCGGAGGTATGTCTTCCGCTACTCCCGCCCAGTCGAAGCCGTCGCCCCGGAGCTTGACCGTTCCACATTCGTCGCGGTCGAACGAATTGGCTGAGCGGTCTTGCCGTCTCCAACGTAACGGCGTGACTCGCGTAGCGTCCTGAAGGTTGTGGAACCAATGACCGTCTTCCCAGAGAGAGCGCTCTTCCGCCCCAGGGAGGTGGCTTGAGGTGCTGTCAGGACGGCAGGTCCACGTCATCGCGGAGTTCGACAAGCTTCGCAGGCGCTTCGATGGCGCGACAGCCGCCCCGGCCTCGGAGCTCCCCTGCTCGCCCGCTGAGCTTGCGGAGATCATCCTTCGCCGCCGAGTCGAGGCCCAAACACCAAAGGACCGGCGCCGGTGGCAAGCAGCCTACCTCGATCTCACCGCCTTCGTCCCCGACGATCAAGCCGATCATATCCACGGTTACGAGTCTCTCCGTGGGCGACTTCAGGAACAGGCCGATCTCAACCGGCGTCTGCGTAGCCTCACAGCCGATCAGCAGGAGGTCTGGCGCCTCGGGAGGGTCGCTTCGAATGAGCTGCGACGGCGCCGGTACAGAAAAGTTCACAAGGCGTTCGGCGTCTTTCTCGACGAAGAGGCCCGGCGTCTCGAGATGCTCCCCTTCCTATACGGAGAACCCATCGGTCACGCCCTCGATCAGCTCGAGAGCGACGCACGAGAGCTGGCAGGCTATCAGGGCCCACTCGGCCGCCTGTCGTTTCTGGTGCATCCCTTCGCCGTTGGGCCCTGGGCCGCAGTCGTGACCGGGATCGCCCTTGTTGCCGGCGGGTCAGGCCTTCTCAGCGCCCTGATCGCGGTGATCGTCGGGAGCGTCCTCGGGTTGTTTGTCATGTACGTGCTGGTGTACAGCATGGAGTCCTTGGTTCACGCCATCGAGCTCGGAAAGTTGCCCGAGTCCCTCGAGTACATCACCTTTTTCGGCCTGCCAGTTGCAGCAGGAGCTGGCGCGACCCTTCTTGTGAACTTTGTGTTGAACTTTGTGTTGGGAGGAGCCTGATCCGGCGTCGAGACAGCAGGCGGTCGAGTTCGTCGGCCGTCGGCGGCCGTCCATGCAGTTGTTGCCGTTCGTCCTCGAGACGGGCAATGCGACCTCGTTCACCTACCTCCGCGCTGTACTGATCGCCCTGGCCACGCATCGAGGAGATCCTCGCCAGGGAAGTACCGCCCTTCATGTTCGGAATCGCGGCATCCGGCGTCGTGAGGCGTCGATATCCGCCGGTGTAGCGCGGCGATCGAAGAGTTCGGCCCCCGCTCCACCCGTCGACGACGATCCCGGCCCACGGGCCGACGGGGGCCGGTAGCATGTCGAGCATGAGCACGGCCCGCGTACCTACTGTGCAGTTGTACGGCTACCAGTAGTGCACGCCGTCGCGTCCCCGGTGTTACCGGACGATCTCCAGCGCTGGGCCGAGGCCGACCGCGCCGCCCGGCCGCGGCGGCTGGAGCGTCTGCGTGCGAAGATGGCCGAGACCGGCGCGGACGGCTACTTCGGGGTCCGCCGCGAGAACACGCGCTACCTGACCGGGTTCGTGCTCGGCGACGGCGAGGAGAAGGTCGCCGGCAACTCCGGCTGGTTCCTGGTCACCCCGGACGAGGTCGTGGTGCTGGCCGACTCGCGCTACGCGGAGCAGGCCGCCGCGGAGTGCCCGGACGCCCGTATCGCCGACGTCTACCACGACCTGCCGGCCCGCTGGCCCGACCTCGCGGCGGGTCGCCGGCGCGTGGCGGCTGAGGCGGGCTTCATCGCCCAGGCGACCTGGGCGGGGATCGTGGCGGCGGCGCCCTCGGTCGAGCTCGTGCCGGTCGAGGGCTGGGTGGAGGCCGGTCGGGCCGTGAAGGAGCCCGAGGAGATCGAGCGCATCGCCGCCGCCTGCACCGTCGCCGACGGCGCGCTCGAAGCGCTCCTGCCGCAGATCCGCCCGGGCGTCACCGAGGCCGAGCTGGCGCTGGCCCTCGAGTGGGCGATGCGCACGAGTGGCGCCGAGGCGCTGGCCTTCGACGTGGCCGTCCTGGCGGGGCCGCGCGCGGCGCTGCCGCACGGCTCGCCCGGGGCACGGCGGGTCGCGGCGGGGCAGGTGCTGCTCTTCGACTTCGGCGCCCAGGTGGCCGGCTATCGCAGCGACATGACGCGCACGCTGTTCGTGGGTGAGCCAACCACCCGCGATCTGGAGCTGTACCGCCTCGTGGCCGCGGCGCAGCAGGCGGCGCTCGATACGCTGGCCGAGGCAGCCGCGCGCGGGGAGTCGCCCAGCGGCCGGACCGTGGACGGGATCGCGCGGGCGGTGATCGAGGATGCGGGCCACGGTCCGCACTTCGGGCACGGCCTGGGTCACGGCATCGGCCTGGCCACGCACGAGGAGCCGACACTCGGCAAACGTGCCGGCGACGAGCCCCTACCAACCCCGACGGTGTTCTCGGTCGAACCCGGCGTCTACCTGCCCGGCGAGACCGGCGTGCGCATCGAGGACCTCGTGGCCTTCGACCCCTTCGTCGGCCGGTGCGAGCGGCTGACCCGTTTCCCGCGCGAGGTGACCGTCGTCGGCGCCTGAGTGGGCTAGAATCCCGGCCGACCCACGATGACCCGGCCCTCGGCGCATGGCGCCCGGCGCGCGGCCGGCCTCAGGAGTAGCCCGATCCCATGGTCTCCACCAGCGACCTGCGCAAGGGGATCGCCATCGAGCTCGACGGCGAGCTCTGGCAGGTCCTCGACTACCACCACATCAAGATGGGCCGCGGCTCGGCCCAGGTGCGCATCAAGCTGCGCAATGTCAAGCGCGGCCAGACCGTCGAGCGCAGCTTCCAGGCCGGCGACAAGTGGCCGCGCGCGCATCTCGATCGGCGTCAGGTCCAGTTCCTCTACCGCGACGGGAACGACTTCCACTTCATGGACACGGAGTCCTACGACCAGTTCACGCTCAGCGCCGAACAGCTCGACGACGCGGTGAACTACCTGAAGGACGGCATGCTCGTCGACCGCACGAGCTACCAGGGCGAGACGATCGGCGTGGAGCTGCCCATCACCGTGGACATGGTGGTGACCGAGACCGAGCCCGGCTTCGCCGGCGACACCGCCGCCGGCGCGCGCAAGCTGGCCACGGTCGAGACCGGGCTCGTGGTGCAGGTGCCGCTCTTCGTCGCCCAGGGGGACACGATCCGCATCGACACTCGGACGGGCGAGTACCAGACCCGGGTCTGAGCCCGCCGCGTCACCGACGCGGCGCCGCGGCTACGATGCGCGGGTGACGGAGCGCGACGATCGACCCTGGAACGCCTGGCTGGAGCCGGCCGGGTCGGACGAGCTCGGGGCCGTGGAGCCCGACGCCCGGATCGGCCCCCGCATCCGCACCGTCGCCGAGCTGACGCGCATCGTGCGCGACCGCCTGCGCGCGGCGCCGGACCTGCGCGACGTCTGGGTCGAGGGCGAGATCGGCCAGGTCAGTGTGAGCGCCGCTGGCCACTGTTACTTCACGCTCAAGGACGAACGCGCCCAGTTGCGCTGCGTGATCTTCCGCGAAGAGCGCCAGCGCATCGCGTTCGAGCCCCAGACCGGGCTGCGCGTCGTCGTCCACGGCCGCATCGACGTCTTCGAGCAGCAGGGCCACTACCAGCTCTACGTCGACGGACTCCAGCCGGCAGGGTTCGGCGACCTCGCCCTGCGCCTGGAGGCGATGAAGGCCAGGCTCGCCGCCGAGGGGTTGTTCGACGCCGCCCGCAAGCGGCCGCTGCCGCCGTGGCCACGGGTCATCGGCCTCGCCACCAGCGAGACCGGGGCCGTCCTCCATGACATCCTGCACGTGCTCAGGCGGCGCTGGCCGCTCGTACGCGTCATCTTCTCGCCCTGCCTCGTGCAGGGCGACACGGCGCCGGCGACCATCCTGAGCGCCCTGCACCGCCTCGCGCGTTGGACGGACGGGGACACGGGGCGTGGCGTGGACCTCGTCATCCTCGCTCGGGGCGGCGGCTCGCTGGAGGATCTCTGGGCGTTCAACGACGAGCGCGTCGTGCGCGCCGTGGCCGCCTTCCCTCAGCCGGTCGTGGTGGGCGTCGGCCACGAGACGGACGTGACGCTCGTGGAGTTCGCGGCCGACGTGCGTGCGGCCACGCCGTCGGTCGCGGCCGAGATCTCGGTGCCCTCCCGGGACGAGCAGCGCGCTCGCCTGCGCACGATGCGCGGCAGGCTCGACACGTCCATGGTTCGCGCCCTCACGGTGCAGCGCGGCACGCTCGACGGGGAGCGGCGGGCCCTGGAGGCTCTGCGGCCCTCGGCCGTGCTGGTGCAGGAACGCGAGCGCGTCGGGCTGCTGCTCGACCGCGCCGCACGCGCCGTGGCCGGCCGCCTGGCCGCGGACCGAGCCCTGCTTGCCCGCCGCGGCGACCGGCTGCCGCTCCTCGTCGAGGGGCGGCTGGTCCGCGCCCGGACGGATCTTCACGCTGCCACCGGTTCTCTGGCCGCGCTGAGCCCCTACGCCACCCTGGAGCGCGGCTATGCCATCGTGCGCCGCCCGGACGGCGCGATCGCCCGGGATGCCGCGGACCACGCGCCGGGCGACCCGCTCGAGGTGCGCCTGGCGCGCGGCGGGTTGGACGTCCGCGTCGAGCGCGTGCGAGACTCCGCGTCGTGACCGAGCCGCTCGCCGTTCCCCCGCCCCTCACGCCGCAGGAGCTGGCCGCGATGCCCTTCGACGCCGCCCTCGCCGAGCTGCAGTCGGTGGTCGGCCGGCTCGAGGCGGGCGGCCTGCCGCTGGAAGCGTCGATCGTCCTCTACGAGCGGGGCGTCGCCCTCCACGACCACTGCGCGCGCCTCCTCGGCGACGCCGAGCTGCGGGTCCAGCGCCTGCTCGAGCAGGCCGGCGGCGCGCTGCGCACGCTGGACCTCGCCCCCGATGATGGCATCGACGTCGGCGACGATCGGCCTTAGGCGCAAACGGCGACGGCGATTCACGGCCGAAATGGTCAGTCGACCGTCTGACGAGGCCCGCTGACCGCAGTCAGCTCGTTTCGTCGGGGAGCATCGGCCAGAGCGAGAAGTAGTAGATGGTCTCGCTCGCGCGCTCACGTGATCGTCATGTCGGACGAGGACGTCGTGCCGAGCCGGAGAGGCCTCGAACCATGCTTTGTGCCAGTTGACCTTGGCGCATGCTGAGCAAATCACGGCGTGCCGGACGGGATCAGGTGTGACATTGGCAAGTCGAGGAGCGTCTCAATGGCCGTAGACGACCGCCGACACGCAGGCCCAGTGTGTGTCGAAGCCGGCGGCGCCGAAGTCCAGGGATGAACGGGTTGGCATGAACGGATCGGGAGAGGGATCTCGGAGTGTCCTCGACAGGCGGCGGGGCGCCCTGCTCGTGGTCGGGGGAGTCGGTCTCGCGGCCGTCCTCGTCGCCGTCACCGTCTGGTCGTCAGGGCCCCCGAGCGGCCTGAGCCCGACACCACTCTCGTCCCAGCGCTCGACGATCGCGTCGCCCTCGACGTCGCCGGCCGCCCCCGCGCCGGCTGGCACTCCCGACCCGAATGAGCCATGGGGCGAACTCGCGGTTCCCCCGATCCAGCCTGTCGCGACGCTGACGGCCACGAAGGCCGCTCGGGCCGGAGTGGCGGCCGACACCGCCTTTACGCTCATCAGCATCGGCGCCGACGACCCGCAGGCGCTCGGGCGTGCCATCGAGGTGACGCCGGCCATCGACTTTGCCATCGCTGCCGGCCCCGTCGATCGGACTGTCACCCTCCGGCCGACCGACCCGCTCATCCCCGGCCGGCTCTACCGCTTCACGCTCCGAGCGCCTGACGGCACCGTCTCCGGCTCGTGGGCGTTCCAGGCGCAGTCGCCGCTTCGGGTGGTCACGACGTTGCCGTACAACGGGGCGACCGACGTGCCGGTGACCACGGGAATCGAGCTCACCTTCGACCAGGATGGCCCGGTCGACGCCGCGTCTCGTTTCTCGATCGAACCGGCGGTGAAGGGGCGCTTCGAGCAGCACGGCAGAACGTTCGTGTTCGTTCCGGAGCGCCTGGAGCGTGCGACGCTGTACACGGTGACCCTGGCCCGCGGCGTCCGTGTCGAGGGCTCCAGCTTGGCGCTCGAGGAGGATGTCGTCGTCCGTTTCGAGACGGCGCCGCCGCCGCCGGCTGGTGCATCGCAACCGTCGGTCTCCTACCAGCTCAGCACCACGATGGAGTGGCGCCCGGGCGATCCGCCGATCGTCTCGGTCGGGATCTCGGCCTCGGCTCCGACGTACGACGAGCAACTGGCCCTTCGCAAGCGACCGTTCCCTGTGACGGTCTATCGCCTCCCCTCGGAGCGAGCAGGCATCGGCGGGATCCGAACGCTGACCGAGCCACCCGCCTGGACGATCTGGTCCAGGCCGACGATCTCGACGACCGGCCTCGCGCGCGTCCTGTCGTTCGATGCGGAGCCGAGGAGCGAGACCGATTGGGGCGGTTCGTGGTTCCGCTTTCCGGCGCCCCTCGAGCAAGGCTGGTATGTCGTCCAGGGACCGCAACCGATTGGCCCCGGGGGCCAGATGGTCCTCCAGGTCACGGACATTGCGGCCTACGTCGCTGCCGCGAAGGATCGGCTCCTCGTCTGGGCGAACGACATCTCGACCGGCGGACCGCTCGAGGGAGCGACCGTCGAGATGTACGGCGGCGGTGCGATCGGCCCGACGGATTCGGACGGACTGCTCGTCGCCACCACGCCGTCGGCGATCCTGGATGCGACGACGAACCCCAGCACGCTCGGCGCCCGGCCGTTTCTCGCGGTTCGCGCGAACGGCGGCCGCTCGCTGCTGATCCCGGTCGGTCCCTCCGGCCAGATGAGCTGGGGCGATCCGGAGAACGTGCACGACCGCGTCTGGAGCTTCATGGCCACCGATCGGCAGACCTATCGGCAGACCGACACCGTCAACGTCTGGGGATTTGTTCGCGAGCGAGACACAGGTCGAGTTCCCCAGGGCCTCAAGCTGAGGCTCATGTCCGACTGGGGCTATGGAGGGACCGATGACCCTCCCCCGATCTCGTCGGTAGACGTTCGCCCGGACGCGACGGGCGCATTCTCCCGGACCATCGAGCTCAGCGACCTTCCCTACGGCTCGTACAGCCTCCAGCTCTGGTCGGGTAGCGACCAGATCGCCGGCAGCTGGTTCAGCATCGCGCAGATCCGCAAGCCCGCCTACCAGCTTGCGGTCGAGACCGACCGGCACGTCCTGCTTGCGGGCGACCGCGTCACCCTGTCCGCCCGGGCGACGTTCTACGACGGGACGGGGGTGCCCGGCGTGCGCCTCACGGCGAACCTGTTCGGCGAGCAGACGATCACGACAGGCCGCACCGGCGTCGCCACCGCCACTGCCCGGGCGACGACGGATTCGTCGTACGTCTACGTCCGGCCGATCCAGGCCGAGGAGAGCGAGATCACCGCGTCCATGAGCCTCAATGTCTTCCCGGCCAGCATCCGGTTGGACGGCGAGGGCAAGATCGAGACGGGCCGCTTGACGGTGGCCGGTTCGCTCCACGAGGTCGCCGTCGAGCGACTGGAGCAGGCCTGGGTCGACGGCGTGTGGGACGTCGACCCGAACGGCGCGGCGATTGCCGGGGCGCGAGTGGCGGCGGAGATCACCGAGCTCGTGCCGGTCCGCGAGCTGAAGCGTCAGCTCTACGACTTCATCTCCAAGCAGGTCATCGACCAGTACGAGTACCGGATCGACGAGGTGGCGCGAGGCACGCAGACCCTGACGACCGGGCCGGACGGCACCTTCCGCCTCAGTGTTCCTGCAACCGCCGATCACAACTACTCGGTCGCGCTCTCGACAACCGATCCGCAAGGTCGGACCACCCGGCTGGGGGTCTATGCAAGCGTCCCCTGGGAGATCCCGGACATCTACACCTGGTCGCAGGCCCCGCGCCTCGTGCGCACCTGCGGTCCTGAGAACGAGCGTGGATGGGAATCGGCCAGCCTTGCCATCGGCGATCCCCTCTGCCTCGCGGCGCGCGACGGTCGCGGCGACCTTCCCTCCGGTGGCCGGAACCGCTACCTGTTCTACACCGCCCAGCGTGGCCTGCGCGATGCGATCGTCAGCGGGACGCCGAAGTTCGAGGCGCGCTTCACGGCCGCGGACGTCCCGAACCTTGCGATCATGGGCGTGCGGTTCACCGGCGACGCGATGGTCCCGATCGCCTCGTTCGACGCCTCGTTCGACGCGAAAGAGCGCGAGCTGACGGTCGCGCTGGCGACGGATCGGGAGCGGTACGCGCCGGGCGAGACCGTCACGCTCGACGTCCGGACGACCGACCGCGCCGGGCGACCGGTGTCCGCCTCGGTCGTCCTGCGGGCCGTGGACGAGAAGCTCTATGCCATCGGGGCGGCCTACGACCAGAACCCGCTCTGGGGCCTGTACGGCTGGGTCGGAACCTGGATGCTGTGGACGCATGCGTCGCACCCGCTGCCGCCCAGCGGCAGCCAGGGCGGCGACACGGCCGGCGGCGGCGATGGCGAGGGTCGTGGGGTGTTCGTGGATTCGCTCCTGTTCCGCCAGGTCACGACGGACGCGCAGGGTCGCGCTCGGCTCTCGTTCAAGCTCTCCGACGACCTGACGTCGTGGCATGTGAGCGCCGCGGCGATGACGTCCGTGCCGGAGGCCGGCTCCGAGTCGATCCTGGTGCCGGTCGGCCTGCCTTTCTTCGTCGAGGCCACACTGGCACCGGAGTACCTCGTCACGGACGAACCGATCATCCGCCTCCGTGCCTACGGTTCCGGGCTGGCCGAGGGCGACCCGGTGGCATTCACCGTGATGTCGGCGTCGCTCGGGCTGACCAGAACGACCATCCGCGGCACCGCCTTCGAAGATGTCTCAGTGCCGCTGCCAAAGCTGTCGCTCGGCGAGCACGCGATCACGATTGCCGGCTCGAGCGGTGGCGCGGCCGCGCTCTCGGACAGGCTCACCCGCCGCTTCATGGCCGTCGAGTCGCGGCTGGTCGAGACGCGGACGACGTATGCAGTCCTGGTCGCGGGCGCGGTCACTGACGGGGGCCCCGGCTTCACAACGTACACGTTCTCCGATGCCGGCCGTGGCCGCTACGTGCAGGTCCTCCAAGGGCTGGTCTGGTCGGGCGGACCGAGGGTCGACCAGGCGCTGGCGGCCGCGATCGCACGTGACCTGCTCGTCGAGGCGTTCGCCGTCGATCCGGATACGCTGCCGGCGACGACGTTCGATCCCGGCTCGTACCAGTCTTCCGGCATCGCGCTCCTCCCGTACTCCTCGTCGGATCTCGGGTTGAGCGCCCGCGTCGCGCTGCTCGCCGGCGACCGGTTCAACCGCGGTGAGCTGGCTGGCTCTCTCTACTACCGGGCGGTCGATGACACCGCGTCGACCCGCGAGCAGCGAGTCCTGGCCTACGCCGGCCTGGCCGGTCTGGGCGAGCCCGTCCTCGCCGAGCTGCAGGCCTTCGCGGCGGATCCCGCGCTGACGATCCGGGAGCGACTCTACGCGGGCCTTGGCCTCGCCGCCCTCGGTGACGGCGCGACGGCGCGGGTCATCGAGCGCGACCTGCTGTCGAGGGACGGTGAGCGGCGCGGGCCGTGGATCCGCCTGCGGGTCGGCGAGTCGTTGGACGACACGGTCGAGGCGACATCACTCCTTGCGCTGCTCGCCGCGGAGCTCGGCGATCCACTCGCGAACGATGCCGAGGGGTATGTCGACGCCAACCCGGCCGTCGACGAGCTCCATAGCCTCCAACAGGCCGCGTTCATCACTCGGATGCTCGAGCGCACGCCATCGGCGGCCGGACGGTTCGCGTACACGATCGACGGGAAGCGGACGATCGTCGAGCTCGATCCGGGCGAAAGCTTCTCGCTTCGCTTGGTGGCGTCCGAGCGCCGGACGTTCAGCGTGGAGCCGCTCGCTGGCCAGGTCGGCCTGGCGACGTCATGGCAGGTGCCGATGCGACCAGAGTCTGTTGCGCGCGATGCGAACCTGGAGCTCGTTCGAACGTACACGCCGTTCCCGACGATCCCCGGCGACGCGATGGTCGAGGTCCGGCTGACCGCGACATTCGGCCCACAGGTCGTGGCCGGCTGCCACGAGGTGACCGACCTCGTCCCGTCCGGACTCGCCCCGATGGAGTACTACCAGGGCTGGTCGTACTCGGACTCTCCGGCGCCCTCGTACGTCTCGCCGCACCGGATCGAGGGACAACGGGTCTCGTTCTGCGTCGGGCCGTCGACCGAGTCCCGGACGGTCAAGATGCGCTACTTCGCCCGGATCGTGACCGCCGGAACGTACACATGGGAGCCGGCCATCATCCAATCGGCGATGGCGGCCGAGAGCATCAACCTGACGACCTCTCGCGAGCTGACGATCCGCTGACGAGCTGGCTGCGCGATCTCGCCGTGTGAATCCTGTGGTCGACGGCCGAGCGAGCCGTGTTCTCGACCCCAGAAGACATGACGGCGCTCGCGTGGCAAGTCGAGGAGATGTTGGCGCCCCAAAGCCTACACGCGGCCACGCTGCTGCCGGCCGGCAAGGTGCTCGTGGCGGGCGGTGTCAATCACCGACCGCCACGACGACCGGGTCTCCGCCACGTGCAATCAGGCAGCCTCCGCGTCGAACGCCCATCGTGATGGTAGACGGTGCGATCGCCGCAACATCGAATTCCCGCGCCTAGCGACGGGAGCGATTGACGAGAAGACCGAGTCGTTGCTTCGGGCTGGCTGGTGCCGCTCCGTCGGAGCGTCGCACGGGTTCTTCATTGCATGCCGGTTGCCCACAGGATGGCATGGTCGTCGTTCGGCGCCGCCCCACTCGAGCCCACCACCTGGCCGCAGTCGTTGATGGCGTAGGCCTGGGTCCAGGCTCCTCCGAGCGCAGCCAGATCGGTCGTCATGCCGTCCTGCCAGAGGTAGGCGCGAGCCTCGTGTAACGGCTCTGACGTGGTCGAGGCCCAGCCGACGACCTGGCCGTGGTTGCTCACGGCGTAGGCCAAGCTCGTGGTTCCCCCAAGCGTCCCGAGATCGGCCATGTCGCCGTCCTGTAAGACGAAGGCATGTGAGTAGCCCCCAGACGGATCGTCGGCCAATCCGACCACCTGGTCACGGTCGTTGATGCCGAATGCTTGACTCTCGGTCCCCCCGAGCGTCCCGAGATCGGTCATCACCCCGTCCTGCCACAGAAAGGCATGCCTCAAACCCGACGTGGTGGAACTCTGGCCCACGACCTGGCCACGGTCGTTGATGCCGAATGCTTGACTCGCGGTCCCTCCGAGCGTCCCAAGATCGGCCATCACCCCGTCCTGCCAGAGGAAGGCACGCTGGCCTGAGGCGGTCTCACCATAGCCCACGACCTGACCTCGCTCGTTTAGGCCGGTGACGATGGTGTTGGCTCCCGCGAGGGTCCCGAGATCGGTCATCGTGCCGTCCTGCCAGAGGAAGGCGTGGAACGCACCCGATGCGACCGTGCTGTAGCCCGCCACTTGGCCGCGGTTGTTGATGGCCATGGCCCAGCTGCCGATCCCCCCGAGGGTCCCGAGATCGGTCATCGTGCCGTCCTGCCAGAGGAAGGCGTGGGCTAGGTAGCCCGATGCGGTATTCGCCCAGCCGACGACCTGGCCCCAGTCGTTGACGTCCCGCGCTGAGCTATTCGTCCCGCCGAGCGTCCCGAGATAGATGGGTGAGATCGTGACGCGGTCACCGGGGTAGATGAGGCTGCGGTCGCCAATCTGCGGGTTGGCCGCTTGTAGCGCCTCGACGGTCACGCCGTGGCGAACCGCAATGTCCCACAGCGTGTCGCCGGCCACCACGACGTAAGTCTCCGCTGTAGGGCACGACGTTAGCTCCGGGGTGGCGGTCGCTCCGGGTGTCGCCGCTGCAGTCGGTGCTACCGTTGGGGAGGAGGTCGGACGGACAGCCATGGTCGGGGCGGCTGTCGGGCCGGTGGTCGGAGGCGAGCCGACCGGACTCATCCCGGCTGCTGGCGCTGACGGGCTCGGCGTCGATGCCGGCCGGGTCGAGGTGGCGCTCACGCATCCCACGGCCAGCACGGCCGTCGTGAGGAAGGCGAGCCAGGGGAAACGCCCGCTCGGTAGCGGCTGCCCATCCCTCATGATCAAGTCGGGCTGCGCTTCATGATGGGTTGGTCTCTTCCCCTCTCGTGCGTCCGAACTTCGCAACCAAGAACGTGTGATGCGACCGTTTCGTTACTACGACCGTTGGTCCAGCTCACTGGCTAGCCATCCATCGCGCTGGGGGCGCTTTGGGTTGTCGTCATTCGCCGTGGACAAGGCGGGTCGGCGATCAGGGAGCCGGCGACGTGGCAACCTAGTCCATGACGAACACCTCGACCGCAGTGGTGTACGTCCCGGTGGTCCCGGTGTTGCCTCCGATGACGTACAGACGATCGCCGGAGCCCGCGACGGCGGCCCACCACCGGAAGACGGCCGGCAGCGGCGCCATCAGCCACGCGTCCGTCGCCGGATCGTAGGCTTCGACGACGGGACGCGACCACTGGGCCCACCGAACGCCCGACGGATGGAGGTACGCCGCCCCGACCGTCCAGATGAGGCCACCCGGGCCCGCCGCCGCCGACACGAACTCGGTGAACTCGGGCGTCGCGCTCCTTGGGCTTGTCTGTCCCGTGGCCGGATCGATGGCCCACGCCCGGGAGCCCGTGGCGCCGTAGAGCAGTCCGTCTGCCCCCGACGCGACCGGAACCCCGCTGGTGGCACCACGGCTGCGCCAGCGCCCTGTGACGGGGTCCAGCGAGTAGAGCCAGAGGCTCGAGCCTTTCGGCGTGACGACCGATAGGAGCGGGCCGGGCCCCGCCACCGCCCCGTAGACATACGTGCCAAAAGGAACCGAGGGCCCAGTGGTCCAGGCCGACCGGGCGGGGTCGTACACGAGCACGACGCGGCTCGCCCTGTGGAAGAGGAAGATCCGGCCATCCGCCGCGGTCACGGCCGCTGCGCGAATCCTCCCGGGTCCCGGGATCGGCGTCCCGGACGACCAGACGTTGGTCTCGGGGTCGAGGATCTCGACCGAGCTCGTCTGGATGGGGGTGCTCGTCCCGGCGGGCCGCGTCTTGCCGCCGAACACGTAGATCCGGCCGTCCTTGCCAACGGCGGCGACCGGATAGATCCGCGCCGTCGACATCGACGGCAGCGTCTCCCAGTGACCGGCGATCGTCGCGACCGTGGCCGGCGGGACCGGGCTCGGGAGCGCGACCGGCGGCGTGGTCCAGAACGCAGCGTTGTCGACGTAGGGTGCGCCCTCGAACAGTGAGACCGCCCAACCGATCGCGACCGCCCCCTGGCCGCTGAGCGCGACGTCACGCATCCCGACGTCCCCCAGCCCGGACATCGGGCCAGTTCGCGACCAGGTGACGCCGTCGGCGGTGGTCCATGCGGCGGCGTTCGAGGGCGAGGCGCCGGCCGACTCGCCGACCGCGAGACAGCGCCGCTCGTCGCAGGCGAGCCCGCGCATGACGGCGCCCTCGAAGGTCGGCCCGTCGGGGACAGGGGTCCAGCGAAGGCCCTCGGGCGAGGTGAACGCCGCGGCATGGGAGGGAGTGGCGGTCGTCCAGCCCACGGCGACGAGGGCGCCGGTCGGACCGAGGGCGACATCGCTGATCGACCCGTCACGGCCGACCGGGATGTCCTGCCCCCGCCGCCACTCGCGTCCGTCCGTCGAGATCCAGACGAGCATCCCCGGGTGGGCGTCAGTGTCCGACGCGCGTCCGAGGGCCACGAAGCGGGACCCAGCGAAGGTGATGAACGTGAGCCGGAAGTCGCCGGCGTCGGCGTCCGAGGGCATGACGAATCGATCCCATGTGCGGCCGTCGACGGACGTCCAGGCCGCCCCGACGAGCCGACGAAGGCCCGATGCGTCCGCCGGGGTCCGGAAGCTTCCCGCGACCGCGAACGAGCCGGCTCCCGCCGCGACACCGACGACCTCGATGTTGCCGGCGAAAGCGTAGCCGCCATCTCGCCACGTCAGGCCATCGGTCGTCGTCCACAGCAGGCCCCGATTCGACCCGCTGCGCGCGCCGACCGCCACGAGCATCCCCCCCTGACCCGCTACCGCCCTGACCGATGCGAAGTCAAACGCGGCATTGTCCCGGGCCCTCGTCCACTGGACGCCGTCAGGCGAGCTGAGGACCACCGCGCCCCGCACGTCGCCCCCGACCGTGAGGAGGCCGCCGGGCACTGTCGAGAGATATCGCAGCTTCAGGCCCCG
>JBGPMJ010000016.1:0-16612 GCA_041486935.1 Candidatus Limnocylindria bacterium
AGAGTCGGCCGGCAAGAGCGTCACCGTGTCGGGGTCGACGTTCGAGGCGTCCACGCCCGCATTCGCGCAGACGAAGCCGTGACGCGTGCGGGCGACGATGACGCCCCGCTCCATGCGCAGGACGTGGGCCGCCTCGCGCAGAACCACCTCGACCTGTCGTGCATCGCGATCCCAGCGCTCGCCAAAGGCGACCGCCTCCGGCCGCGGCCCGACGGTGCGCAGGTCCACGATCGCGCCCTCGGCCTTGGAGACGATCTTCTGGGTGACCACGAGGACGTCGCCCGGCGCCGCGACCAGGTTGGGGTCCTCCGCGATCGCCGCGCGCCACGCTTCGGCGATCAGCGCCGCCAGGTCGTCTCCGGCATGGACGTCGGGGAGCGGCGGCAGGGCGACGGCCAGCAGCCGGTTCACGAGGCGGCCGCAGATGAGGCCTGCGCGGGGGCGCCGGCGAGCGCGAACAGCTCGTCCAGCCGGGTCCGACCGAGGAGCGCGAGGTCGTCGGGCGTGTCCAGGTCGAAGCCGAGGGCAGGCTCCACCACCAGTTGCGTCGAGGCCTCGACAGCGGCCGCTGCCCGGAGGTGCCGCTCCAGGCTGCCGGGGCCGAAGCCCGGCTGGATCGCGTCGGGTGGGGAGAGGAGCAGCGCGTTCGTGCCGGTCCGTGCATCGGCCGGGGCGATGACCACGACCGGGCGTCCGGAACCCGCGGCCACCGCGGCGTCAGCCGCCTCGATGAGACCGTCGAGGGCGCCCGCGTCGAGGAGCGGCAGGTCGACCGGCAGGATCAGCATGGCCGTGGCACCTGCGGCGAGCGCCACAGCGCGCGCGGCGAGGACCCCCTCGTTGAGACCCTGGTCGGCCTGAAGGAGCGGCCGGGCGCCGGCCGCGCGGGCGACCGGCAGGACCGATGCGTCCGGGCTGACCACGTGGACCGCCGTCGCCTCCGGCCAGGTGGACAGCACCGCGATCGTGTGCCGCAGGAGTCCGGTCACCAGGGCGGTCCGCTGTCCCTCGTCGAGGACATCCGCCAGTCGCAGCTTGCCCCCACGGAGGGCGCGGACGGGCACCACGACGTGGAGCCGTGAGAGGTCTGCGACGGCGGCGGGCATGGTCGAATGGTAGGCCCTCCGCCCGGGCCAGGAGCACGGCTCAGCCGGCCAGCTCGTCTGCGAAGGCGAGGACCTCGAGCGCCAGGCGGCGCCGATCCTCGGTTGTGAGCATCAGGGTCGGCGCCTTGCGCACGGCGAGCCCGAGCGCCCGGAGCGCATCCGCCTGGCCGGCGTCCACCTCGTCGATGACCAGCCCGTCGAGCAGCCCGGGGTAGCGCTCGACGTAGTGGCGGCCGACGCCCAGCGCGCTCGCCTCGCCCCCGAGCGAGACGAACATCCGATCGGCCGGGCCGCGCACAGCGGCGCCGCCGATGAGGGGGCTGACCGCGACGATCGGGGCCCGGGCCGCCGCCAGGGCTTCGACGATGCCGGGCACGGCCAGGATCGTGCCGATGCTGACGAACGGGTTCGACGGCGCGAAGAGGATCCGATCGGCGTCGGCGATGGCCGCCAGCACCTCGCCCGTCGGCCGGGCCGAGACGATCCCCGTGAAGCGGATCGCGTGCACGGCGTCCTCGTGGCGGCGACGCACGAAGTAGTCCTGGAACGCGAGCCAGCCCTCGTCGATGCGCAACTCGGTACGCACGCGGTCGTCGCTCATCGGCAGGAGGCGGGCGCGCACGCCGAGCGCCTCGACAAGCTCCGCCTCCACCGTCGTCAGACGCGCCCCGGTCCGCAGGCGATGCATGCGCACGATGTGCGTGCCGAGGTCGCGGTCGCCCAGTCGGAACCAGGTCGGGGCGCCGTAGCGGGCCAGCATCTCGGCCGCCGACCAGGTCTCGTCGCGGACGCCCCAGCCGGTCTCCTCGTCGGCCAGGCCGGCCAGCGTGTACAGGACCGTGTCGAGGTCGGGACAGATGAGAAGCCCGTGCAGCTCCAGGTCGTCGCCGGTGTTGACGATGACGGCGAGCTCAAGCTCCGACCCCGGCGCCTCGGCCGACAGCGCGACGCCGTGACTCAGCTTGGCGCCGCCGTAGCCGCCGGCGAGGACGACGATCCGCGTCGTCACCTGGTGAGCCCGGGCAGGACCTCGCGGCCGAAGACCTCGGCCCACTCGACCTGGTTGCGGCCCACGTTGTGCAGGTAGATCTTGTCGAAGCCCAGGTCGAGGAACTTCTGGATCTCCCTGCGGTGCGCGTCCGGGTCGGCGGAGATCAGCATGCGCCCCTGGAAGTCCTCGGGGCGCACCAGCCTGGCCATCTGGGCGAAGTCGAAGGGCGAGCGGATGTCCTGCTTGGGGAACTTCATGCCGCCGTTGGGCCACTCGACCATCGCGTTGCGCAGGGCTTCCTCGTCGGTTGGTGCCCACGACAGGTGGAGCTGCAGAATGCGCGGCATCGTGGCCGGGTCGCGGCCCGCCTCGCGGGCGCCCTTTTCGAAGCGCTCGAAGACCGTCTCGATCTTCTCCTCGGGCGCACCGACCGTGATGATCCCGTCGCAGAAGCGCCCTGTCTTCTCGGCCGTGATGGGGCCCGCCGTGGCCACGTAGATCGGGGGCGGCGTCTCGGGCAGCGTCCACAGCCGCATCGTCTCCATGCGGTAGTAGTCCCCTCGGTGCTTGACATCCTTGCCGCTGAAGAGCTTGCGGATGATCTCGATCGACTCGAACATGCGCGCGATGCGCTCGCCGACCTCGGGCCAGTAGCCGGCCACGACGTGCTCGTTGAGTGCCTCGCCGGAGCCCAGTCCGAGCCAGAAACGCCCCGGGTACATCGTCGCCAGGGTGGCCGCCGCCTGGGCGATCATGGCCGGATGCTGGCGGAAGCTGGGGCAGGTCACCCCCGGGCCGACGTCGCCCCTCGTGCGCTCGGCGGCGGCGGTCATGAACGACCAGACGTAGGCGGCCTGGCCCTGCTGCGGGACCCACGGCTGGACGTGGTCGGCGGCCATGATGCCCTCGAAGCCGGCCGCCTCCGCCGCCGTGCACATCCCCAGCAGCTCGGTGGGGTGGAACTGCTCGAGCATGGCCGCGTAGCCGATCTTCGCCTTCGCCATCAGTCGATCTCCCCGTGCACGGTCAGCGAGCGCGGCGCCAGGCGGAAGCTGATCCGCTCGAGGCCCTCGAAACGCCGCGGATCACCCCCGTAACGTCGCGCCAGGTCTTGGATGTCGCGGACGGCCCGGTCGCCGGTGGCGGCGACAGCGGCCTCGGCCTGGACGGTCACGTAGCGCTCGGCCTCGATGTCCGGATCGACGACGGTCAGGGCGACACGGGGATCGAGTTGGAGGTCGGCCGGCCAGCGACGCCCGACGAGCGAGTTGATGAGGATCCCCTCGTCGTCGAGCGCATACCAGACGACTGCCTGGTGGGGGGTGCCGTCGGCGCCCGACGTGGCGATGACGGCGAAGCGGAGGGGCGCGGTGAGGAAGCGGCGCACGGCCGGTGAGAACGTGGTCGGGTCGGGCACGCAGGCCTCCGGGCTCAGGAATGGCTGCACCCGATGGTACGCGAGCGGGGACGCACACGCCCGCACCGATGGCCCGTCTCCGGCATCCGAGACGTGAGTCGCCTGTGCAGCCGGCCCATCGGACGGCGCACCGTCGTAACCTGTGGGCCATGGACGCTGGCCCCGCCCCCGGTCCCGCCCCGCGCAAGCGTGCTGCCCCGAGCGATCTCGGCATGCTCGCCCGTCGGGGCCGCTGGCTGGTGATCAGCACCGTGGCCGGGAGCGGGGGCGGGCACGTGGGCGGCCCGCTGTCCGCCATGGACATGCTCGTGGCGCTCTTCTTTCGCGTGCTGCGCGTCCGCCCCGCGGAGCCCGGCTGGCCAGAGCGCGACCGCTTCATCCTCTCCAAAGGGCACTCCTCGATCGGGTTGTACGCGGTCATGGCCATGCGTGGCTACCTCCCGGTCGAGGAGCTGAAGACATTCGACAAGGGTGACTCGCGGTTGCAGGGCCACCCCGACATGACGCGGCTGCCCGGGCTCGACGCGTCCACCGGCTCGCTCGGCCAGGGGCTGGCGGTGGGTGTGGGCATCGCGCTCGGCGCGCGGATGCGCGGGCTCGGTTGCCACACCTTCGTCATGCTCGGCGACGGCGAGTGCCAGGAGGGCATGGTCTGGGAGTCGGTGAACGTGGCCGCCCGGTACGGCCTCGGCAACCTCACCGCGATCGTGGACCAGAACGGGCTGCAGCAGTACGGCTGGCCGCTCCCCGATGGCGAGGCCCATCCCGGGGACCGGGCGGACCCGTGGCCCGGGACGCGGCTCGGGGCGGTCTTCGAAGCCTTCGGCTGGCGGGTGGTCGAGATCGACGGGCACGACCTCGAGGCGATCGTCGCCGCCTGCGAGGGGGCGCGCGGCGCGGCCTCGGACGGGCGACCGACGGCCATCCTGGCCCGGACGGTGAAGGGCAAGGGGCTCTCGTTCACCGAGGGCCGGCACCACTGGCACAGCCGCGTGGCCACCCCCGACGAGGTCGCGCAGGCGCGGCTGGAGCTGGGCATCGACGAGCAGGGGATGCCGCGGTGAAGGCGACGCGCGAGGCCTGGGCAGAGACCCTGGTCGAGCTGGCCCGGACAAACCCCGATGTCCTCGTCCTCGACGCCGATCTGGCCACCTCGACGAAGGCGGACGCGTTCGCCCGCGCGTACCCCGAGCGTTTCCTCGAGATGGGCATCGCCGAGCAGAATATGGTCGGCGCGGCGGCTGGTCTGTCCACCGTCGGGTACGTGCCCTGGCTCTCGTCGTTCGCGGTCTTCTTCACCCACCGCGCGCTCGACCAGGTGCGCCTGCTCGTGGCGCAGACGCACGCCAACGTGAAGATCGGCGCGTCGTACTCGGGGTTGCTTACCGGCCTCACCGGCAAGACGCACCAGGATGTCCAGGACCTCGCGATCATGCGGGCCATGCCGGGCTTGACCGTGCTCGTGCCGGCCGACGCGATCGAGTGCGCCGCCATGGTCCGCTGGGCGACCGAGACGAACGGCCCGGTCTACCTGCGCCTCGCGCGCGACGCGGGCCCCGACGTCTTCGACGAGGGCTACCGCTTCGAGCCGGGCACGGTCCGCCTCGTGCGTGAGGGGCGCGACGTGCTCCTCGTCTCGACCGGCCTGCAGACCGCGCGCTGCCTCGATGCGGCCGGGCTCCTCGACGCGCGTGGCATCTCCGCCGGCGTGCTGCACGTGCCATCGCTCAAGCCCGTCGACGCCGAAGCTCTTGTCGACGCAGCCCGGGCGGCGCGGCTCGTCGTGAGCGTCGAGGAGCACACGGTGCTGGGTGGCCTGGGCGGGTTGGTGGCGGAGATCCTCGCCGCGCGCGAGCCTCGCCGCCTGGTGCGGATCGGGATCGAGGACAGCTGGGGCGAGTCCGCCCCGAACGACTTCCTGCTGGACAAGCACGGCCTGTCGCCCGCCCGCGTGGCCGAACGCGTGGCGCGCGAGCTGGCCGCCGAGACGAGGTGAATCCGATGAGCGCTTTCAGGGTGAAGGACCGGGACGACATCGGCGTGGCCGTCCTCGGCGCGGGCCGCATGGGCCTGAACCACATCCGCACGCTGGCCGGCATCCCCAACGCGCGCGTGATTGCCGTCGCCGACCCGGACCTCGCCGCCGCCGAGCGTGGCCGGGTCCTGGCCCGGGCCCAGCGGGCCGTGGGCACACCGGAGGAGGCGATCGCCCATCCCGACGTCGAGGCCGTGGTGATCGTCACGCCGACCAGCACGCACGCGAGCCTGATCGAGATGGCGGCGCGGGCCGGCAAGGCGGTCTGGAGCGAGAAGCCGATCGCCCTGACGATCCCCGAGACGCAGCGCGTGGTCGAGCTGGTCAAGGCCCTGGGCACACCGGTCCAGCTCGGCTTCATGCGCCGCTTCGACCCCGGCTACGCGCGGGCCAGGGAGCGCATCGAGCAGGGCGAACTCGGGCGCATCGAGACGTTCCGGGCGCTGTCGCGCGACACGTACCCGCCGTCGCTCGAGTTCCTGCGCACGAGCGGCGGGCTCTTCCTCGACATGGCCGTGCACGACTTCGACCTGGCTCGCTTCCTCGTCGGGGAGGTGGAGGAGGTGAGCGCCTGGGGCTCGGTTCTCTTCGACGAGCGCTTCGCCCAGGCCGGCGACATCGACACCGCGGTCACCGCGCTGCGCTTCGCGAACGGTGCGCTGGGCGTGGTCGAGACGGCGCGGCACTCCAGCTGGGGCTACGACATCCGCACCGAGGTGGCCGGCGCGAAGGGCAAGGTCGTGGTGGAGGCGGCCCAGAAGACCCCGCTGGTCTACTCGCGGGACTTCGGCTTCGAGGCCGATCACTTCGAGAACTTCCCCGACCGCTTCGAGGTCGCTTTCCGGCTCGAGCTGGAGGCCTTCTTCCGCGCCCTCGGCGAGGGCCGCACGCCGGCGCCCGGGCCGGAGGATGCGCTCGAGACGTTGCGCCTGGCGGTCGCGGCCACGCGCAGTTGGCGGGAGGGGCGGCCGGTCAGGGTCGCCGAGGTGACAGCCTGAGCCGAGTGGCCGGGATCAGCCGGCGACGATGATCCGGGCGGCCGCGGGCAAGCGGCGCGCGTTCAATCGGCGAGCCGGTTGCGGGGTCAGGGCCGGGCGGCCGAGCAGATACCCCTGGCCGATGCCCACGCCGAGCGCCTTGAGGCACGCCAGGTCGGCCCGACGCTCGATACCCTCGGCGGCCAGGGCAGCGCCCACGCGCCGCGCGAAGCCGACGAACGCCTCGACGAGTGCCTGCTTGGCGTCGGTGCGGGCGAGCCCGTGGACGATCTCGCGGTCGATCTTGATGAGCGACGGCCGCAGCGCGGCGATGAGGGCGAAGGAGGCGTAGCCGGCGCCCGCGTCGTCGATGGCGAAGCCGAAGCCGGCCCGGCGCAGCTGGCGCACGCGCTTGATGAGGGCTGCCTGGTCTGGCGCGGTCTGCTGTTCGGTGCACTCGATGGTGATCGTCGAGGGCGGGATGCCGGCTGCCCGGCAGCGGTCGGCCAGCGCGCTCGGCTCGAACCACGGGTCGGCCAGACTCATGGGCAGGACGTTCAGCGTGACGTGCGGCGGGAGGTCCGGCAGGCGTGCGGTGCCGGCGAAGACCTTCTCGGCCATGAGCCGGTCGATGTCGAGGGTGCGCTCTGTCGCGATCGCGGCGGCGACGACCTCGTCGATCGAGCCGACGGCCCGCGAGGGCCGGCACAGCGCCTCGTACCCGATCGCCTCCATCGTCTCCAGCGAGACGAGCGGCTGGTAGAGCACCTGGACCACCTCGCGGCGGGCCAGGAAGGCGTCGAGGACCTTGTGATAGCCGGCCACGGGGGAGGTGAGCATGCCGATGCGGTCGGCGATGCCCGATTGCAGCACGGCGTCGCCCAGGCCGACGAGGTAACGCTCCTCCGGGGGCAGGTCGTGGTCGAGGAGGACGAGCCCGTAGTCGATGGAGCCGGACATCGAGCTGATGACGGCGTCGCTCATGCCCTCGCCGCTGCCGATGAGCACGGCGCCGCTGGCGATGACGACGTGGAGGCCGTTGGGCACGTGTTCGGCGACATGGGCGACGAAGCGCTCGTCGCGGGACCAGAGGAGTCGCTCTTCGGTTCGTGACGGGCGGCCGAGCCAGCGCACGTACGGTCCTCGCTCAGGCGACACCGGCCTCGAAGCCCGGTCGTCGCCATGGGTCATTCTCGACGCTCGGGTGCGCCTGGGGGCGGGACCATCGGTACTGGTGGGCACCGTACCTTCGTACTGGCCGCACCGGCTCTACGGCAGCCGCTCCCCCGCCCGGACCGCCACCGCGAGCCGGCTCTCCGGCGGGGCCAGCGGGCAGCTCCAGCGCGGATCGTAGGCGCAGGACGGGTGGAAGGCCATGTTGAAGTCGAGGATCAGCTCGCCGGTCGCCGGGTCCGTCCCGTGGTCGGCCGACTTCACCGTGTCGAGCAGGTAGCGTCCGGCGCCGTAGGTCTCCGTGCCGGAGGTCGTGTCGCGGAAAGGCAGGAAGAGGCCGCCGGCGTAGCCCGCGATCCAGAAGACGGGCAGCCGCTCCCCGGCGAGGGGGCCGCTCAGGGCGACGGACCCGATGCGTCGGTACGCGATCGCGTCCGGGCCGCTGGAGGGCAGGGCCGCCACGGGGGCAGCGCCGCGCTCAGCCGCGGCGGGCTCGAGGCGCGCCGTCATTCGCCAGGCCGGGTCGTACGGCCAGTGGGCGAGGCCGCGGAACGCCGCGCGCTCCCCCGGCGGCAGGGGCGACTGGGGGTGCTCGCGGAAGAGGCGGTCCCTGGCGGCTCGGAAGGCGGCCGTGGCAGCCTCCGGGTTCGCGGCAGCCCCGGCGCGCCAGCGCGCCCAGAGCGCGGCCACGCGGCGGCGCCAATCGAGCAGGTCGAGGTATTCGTCCGAGGGGTCGGCCATGGACGCCTCCGGGATGCGACGAGGCGGTCGCCGACGCCGGCGACCGCCTCGCGCTCTGTGGGGCTGGGCTTCGGCTACGGCGCCGGCTTGGCCAGGTCGCTGATCTTGACCAGGCCGTACTTGTCGGCCGTGGCCTTGGTGACCACGAACCCGTTCTGGTCGGTCGCAGCCGCGAAGTCGAGGACGGCGATGCCCTTGTCCTTGAGACGAGCGGCCAGCTTGTCGGTCGTCGCCTGGGGGTCGGTGGAGGCCTCGCCGGCCGCCTTGTTGACGTGCTCGAGCAACGTCGCCGCGTACTCGGCGAGGACGTCGATCTGGCCCGACTCGAGGGCCGGGAAGACGATCTCCCGGTTGCCGAGCTGGAACTTCTTCTCGACCTCGAAGCCGTTCGCCGCGAGGGTCTGGGCGAACAGCTCGCCCAGGATCTCCTGCTCGTAGAAGTTCGTCGAGCCGACCACGACCTTGCCCTTGCCGGAGCCGCCGGCGCCGGGCAGGAAGCCGTTGGCGGTCAGCCACGCCTGCGCCGCCGCGTCCGGGTCCTGCCCGTCGACGGTGACCGTCTTGTTCAGGCTCGTGAGCTCCGCCTGGCTGAGCTTGGCCATGATCCCGTTGAGGAGATCGGCCATGCCCGGGCTGGCATCGAGGACCGACTGGCGCACGACCGGCACCAGGTTGTCCGCGAGCTGCAGGTGCTTGTCGTCCTCGAGCAGGACGAACCCGTTGGCGGCGATGGCCGGGTCGGAGGTGAAGAGCAGGCCGACCCCGACCTGGCCGCCCTTGACCGCCGCGACGGTGATGGGACCGCCCACGTCGAGCGGCTTGAACTCCTTGAAGGTGATGCCGTACGTGTCGGTCAGGCCTTTGGCGCAGAACGGCCGCTGCGGGCACTCCGGTGGTCCGCCCAGCACCAGGGTGCCGGCGATGGTCGTGGCGTTGCCGCCCCCTCCCGACGTGCAGGCGGCTGCAAGCAGCGCCAGCAACGTCGCCCCGAGGGCAGCGCTGCGGATCTTCCGCATGGGTCCTCCTTGATGCGTTGCCGCGCCGCCGGGGACGGCGGCGTCGGTCGGCGCGGACTATAGCAGCGCTCCTGCAACGACCCTTAGGGCCAGTCGCCTCAGGCTCCGACCGGCGGCGAGGCCGTCGGCAGCTGCCCCACCTCGAGCTGGCGCCGCGGCCGATCGCGCAGCCCCGGCGAGACGGCTCGCCGCTCGACGAGGGCGAAGCCGCGCTCGACGGCCACGGCGAGCAGGGCGACGAGGATCGCCCCGCCGACGAGCATGCCGTCGTCCTGCAGGGCGAAGCCGTCGACGATGAAGCGACCGAGCCCGCCGCCGGCCACGAGGGCCGCGAGAGTCGCGGTGGCCACCACCTGGACGGCTGCCGTGCGCACGCCGGCGATGACCACCGGCAGCGCCACTGGCAGTTCGACGCGGGACAGGATCTGCCGCTCTCCGAGACCCATGCCGCGGCCGGACTCGACGAGCTCGGCTTCCACGTCGCGCACGGCCACGTAGCTGTTGGTAAGGATGGGCGGGATCGCCAGCAGGACGAGGGCGGGCAGGGCCGTGGCGAAGCCGAGCCCGAAGACGGGGAAGAGGACGAGGAGCAAGGCGTAGGAGGGGACGGCCCGGCCGATGTTCGCGACGCCGATGGCCACGGCGCCGCCGCGCCCCGTGTGGCCGAAGCCCAGCCCGACCGGCAGGGCGATCAGGCAGGCCAGCAGCATCGCCGCGACGCTGATGCCCACGTGTTCGACGAGCCGGATGGCGATGCCGGCGGGACCCGTCCACGTGGCCGGGTCCGAGAACCAGGCGAGGACCGCCCGCAGCGCGTCCATCATTCAGCGCTCCAGGGCCCGGCGCCACGGCGTGGCCAGCCGCAGCGCGCCGAGCAGGAGCAGGTCGGCGACGACGGCCAGCCCGATCGAGATGGCCGTGCCCACGTAGACGGCCGTGTAGTTCCCCAGCGTGAAGCCGCGCAACATGAGCTGGCCGAGCCCGCCCTCGCCGATGAGCGCGGTGACCATGACCAATCCGATCGTCGTCACCGTGGCGATGCGCAGGCCGGCCACGATGACCGGCAGCGCCAGCGGCAGCTCCACGCGCAGCAGCCGCCCCAGCTCCGAGTAACCCATGCCGGCGGCCGCCTCGCGCGCCTCCGGGGGCACGGCGTCCAGCCCGGCCACGATGTTGCGCACGAGGATGAGCAGCGTGTAGCTGACGAGGCCGATCTCCGCGGTCAGCAGGGAGAGCCCGGTGATGGGCACGAGGAACGCGAAGAGCGCGAGGCTGGGGATCGTGTAGAGCAGGCCGGCGACGGCCGTGACGGGCGCGTAAGCGCGGCGGTCGCGGTGGATGAGCAATGCCAGCGCGAAGCTGATGGCGAAGCCGACCCCTACGGCCACGATCGTCAGCACCACGTGGTCGCGGGTGGCGGCCGCGATGTCGTCGAGATGAGCGGCGATCCAGTCCCAGCCGCTCATCGCCGGTTCAGCAGCCCCGCGATGACATCCACGGTCAGCAGGCCCAGCACGCGGCCCTCCGCGTCCACCGCGATGCCGGCCTGCACGCTGGCGTCGAGGAGCATCGAGAGGGCGTCCTTGAGGGTCGTCTCGGGCTCGAGCAGCGGTGACATCGGGACGGCCATCGAGGCCTCGAGCGTCCCGGAGACGGGCAGCTTGCGGGGATCGAGCCAGCCGATCGGGCGATCGAGGGGATCAACGAGGAGCAGGTGTCCGAAGGGGTCGGCGGCGACGCGGCTTCGTGCGTCGGCGGCGTCGCCTCCCGGTCGCGCGGTCAGGGCGGGTGCGAGCGGCACGTCGCGGACGCGTGTCAACGAGAGGCGCTTCAGGCCGCGATCCGCGCCCACGAAGCGGGCCACGAAGTCGGACGCCGGGTCGGCCAGGATCTCGCTTGGCGTGCCGAATCGGGCCAGCGTGCCGCCGCTGTGCATGACCGCGACGAGGTCGCCCATCTTGATCGCCTCGTCGATGTCGTGGGTGACGAAGAGGATCGTCTTCGCCAGGCCCTCCTGGAGGCGCAAGAACTCGTTCTGCAGCCGCTCGCGGACGATGGGGTCCACGGCCCCGAAGGGTTCGTCCATGAGCATCACCGGCGGGTCCGCGGCCAGGGCGCGGGCGACGCCGACGCGCTGCCGCTCGCCGCCGGAGAGCTGATACGGGTAGCGGTCGCGGTGGAGGGCCGGCTCTAGGCCGATCAGGGCGAGAAGCTCGTCGGTCCGCTCGCGTTGCCTCGCCGGGGCCCAGCCCAGAAGGCGGGGCACGGTGGCCACGTTCTCGCCGATCGTCTGGTGCGGGAAGAGGCCCACCTGCTGGATGACGTAGCCGATCCGGCGCCGCAGCGCCGTTGGCTCCTCGGCCACGACGTCGGCGCCGTCGATGAGGATGCGCCCACTGGTCGGCTCGATCAGCCTGTTGACCATCTTCAGGCTGGTGGTCTTGCCGCAGCCCGACGGACCGACCAGCACGCAGATCTTCCCCGCCGGGACCAGGAGCGAGAGGTCGTTGACCGCGCCGGCGCCGGCCGTGTCCGGGCCGTAGCGTTTCGTGACGTGCTGGAACTCGACGGTCGCGCCGCCGCGGTGGGGAGTGGCGGGGCCGGCCAGCGGGTTCACCTCCGCACCTACCCCGTGGCGGAGCCGAGCGCCGTCGAGCAGATGCAGCTGCGCTCGGCCGGGATGCGCGGAACGAGCCCGAAGAGGAGCCGCCGCAGCTTCTCGATGTTGGCGTCGAACACCTGCAGGACCGCCTCGTGAGTGACCGCCTCGACCGCGCCCTCGATGCCCACGTCGTAGTCGGTGATGAGCGAGACGTTGAGGAAGCAGATCTCCAGCTCGCGCGCCAGGTACGCCTCGGGGTACTGGGTCATGCCCACCGCCGACCAGCCGGCAGACGCGAACCAGCGTGACTCGGCGCGCGTGGAGAAGCGCGGCCCCTGGATGACCACCATCGTGCCGCCGTCGTGGGCGGGGATGCCCTCGTCCCGGGCGGTCTCCACCGCCAGCGGGCGCAGCTCCGGGCAGTACGGGTCGGCGAAGGAGATGTGGGTCGTCTTCGGCCCGTCGTAGAAGGTGTCCTTGCGCGCGGTCGTGCGGTCCACGAGCTGGTCGCAGATGACGAACTCGCCGGGCTTCACCTGCGGCTGCAACGACCCCGCGGCGCAGGGGCCGACGATGCGCGTGACGCCCAGCTCCTTCATCGCCCACACGTTGGCCCGGAAGTTGATCATGTGGGGCGGGAACTGGTGCTGGCGGCCGTGGCGCGGCAGGAACGCGACCGACCGACCCCCCACGGAGCCGATGGTGATCGGCGCCGAGGGCTCCCCGTAGGGCGTCTTCACGACGACCTCCCGCACGTCGTCGAGGAAGGAGTAGAAGCCCGAGCCGCCGAAGATGCCGATCTCGGCCCGATCCTGGTTGGTCATCAGAGGTCTCCCGGCGGTACGCTCCGTGGTCCGGACCCGGCAAGAGTAGACGAGGAGCACGGTGGACGAGCGCGCACGGCCCCGCATCGGCGTCAACACCACCTCGATCGGCGTGACACCCCGGTGGTGGCTGGACACGGCCCGGAGCCTGGAAGCTGCCGGCTTTGACGGCGTCCACTGCTGGGACCACTTCCTCTCGCGCGGCCGGAAGGACAGCCCCGTGCTCGAGTGCTGGACGACCCTGGCCGCGGCGGCCGCGGTCACGGATCGCCTGCGCCTCGGCAGCTTCGTGAGCAACGTCATGAACCGCCATCCTTCCGTGCTCGCGCGCATGGCCGCGAACGTGGCGGCGCTGGCCCCGGGCCGCCTGGACGTGGGCATCGGCATCGGCGGCTACGCGGCTGAGGAGGCGGCGCTGGGCATCCCCTTCCCGGGGGTCCCCGAACGGGTCGAGCGGCTCGAGGAGCAGGTCGCCGTGCTGCGCGCCCTCTGGACCGGCGGGCCGGTGAGCTTCGAGGGTCGTTGGCACCGACTGGCCGAGGCCTGGGCCCACCCGGCGCCCGTTCCGCCGCCGCGGATCATCGTCGGCGGCGAGACCCCAGCCGGGGCACGACTGGCCGCCCGCGTCGGCGACGGCTGGACCACGGACGCCGCTGGGCTGCTGCGCGACCGGGACGTCTTCGAGGCGGCTCTGGCGGCGGCCGGGCGGCGACGTGGGGACGTGACCGTGGTCGTGGCCGTGGACCTCCTGCCCGCCGACGCCGCCGGGCGGGACCCGCTCCTGGCGGATCTCGTCGGCGAGGCGGAGCGCTGGCGCGAGCTGGGTGCGGACGAGCTGATCGTGCACTGGGTGCGGGTCGACCGGCTGCCGGCGCTGCTCGGCGCGGCAGAGCGCGCCGGGCTGTCCTGAGGCTGCCGCCCGGTGGCGAGGACGGCCAGCGGCCTTCCGCGCTACGCTGCCCGGCGACGATGTCGCTCCCCTCCAGCCCCGCCCTCGAACCCGCCGAGCCGCACGACCGCTGCGCCCGCTGCGGCCGGCCCACACCACTCGGCGTCTCCCTGTGCGAGGAGCACAACCCGGGCCACCTCAAGACGCCCAGCCCGACGCAGGTCCACGGCACGATCCTGGCCGGCGTGGGCGTGGGGTTCGTGGCCCTGGCGCTGCTGGCCAACTACGTGCTGTCCGGCCTTGGCCCGTTCCCGACCGAGATCGTCTCGGCGAGCGCGACGGCGGGCGGCGGCGTGGACCTCGTCTTCGCCGTGACCAACGAGGGCGCCAAGGCATCGCGCGCGACCTGCCGCATCACGCGCGGGGGCCTGAGCACGGTCGGTGACCCGATCTTTCGCACCGACCCGATGGCGCCCGGGGCGCGCATCGAGGTGGCCCGGACGATCCTGCCGCCTGCGTCGGGTGAGCCGACGTGGACGCCCCAGCGGCTCGTCATCACCTGCACCTGAGGGTCGAGGCGATGCCCGCCGACCTCGCCGCCGAGCTCGAGCTCGCGACCGATGCCGCCCGTCGGGCCGGGGCGATCCAGCTGGAGCGGTACGAACGCCTGGAGCGGATCGTCCACAAGGGGCCGGGCGACGTGGTCACGGAGGTCGACGACCTCTGCGAGGAGATGATCCTGGCGGCCATCCGTGGCCGCTTCCCGGACGACGCCATTGTGGCCGAGGAGTCGGGAGCGCATCGGGCGCGCGGAGGCCGGGGTGCTCACGCCGCCGAGGGAGCGGAACGGGCGTGGATCGTCGATCCCCTCGACGGGACGGTGAACTACGCGAACGGGATCCCCTTCTTCTGCGTCAGCATCGGCTTCGCCGTGGCCGGCCGGCCGGCGGTGGGGGTCGTCTACGACCCGATGCGTGACGAGCTGTTCAAGGCCGTGGAGGGGCGGGGCGCGACGCTCGACGGCCAGCCCATCCGGCACCCCGACAAGGAGCACCTCTCCGACTGCGTCATCTCCCTGGCCCTGCCCTGGCGGGGCTGGCGACGCCGGGAAGGGGCGCTGCGGCGTGCCACGCGGGTCAGCCGGGTGCTGGGCTCCTCAGCCCTGGCGCTGGCCTACGTGGCAAACGGACGCTTCGACCTATTCGTCCAGGCGCGCTCGCTCTCGAGCTGGGACGTGGCCGCGGCGGGCCTCATCGTCGAGGAGGCCGGCGCCGTGGTCAGCAACGCGACGGGCGGCCCCTGGTTCGACCTGGCGCGCCCCAGCCGGACACTCTCGCTCGTCGCCGCCTCGCCCCGCCACCACCCCGCCGTCCTGGACCTGCTCCGATGACCTTCGAGCGCCGGCGGCGGACCAGCGCCGGGAGCGGGCTCGGGCGCCACCACCTCGTGATCCTCGTGGGGATCCTGCTGGCGATCGTCGCCGCCGGTACGCTGGGTTACGTCGTGCTGGAGGACTGGGGGCCGGGCGACGCGCTGTACATGACGGTCATCACCATGACCACGGTCGGGTTCCGGGAGGTCGGCGAGCTCGACGGCGCCGGCCGGGCCTGGACGATGCTGCTGTCCCTCTCGGCGGTGGGTGTCATCTTCGGGACGGTGGGCATCGCCGCCGAGTTCGTCGTCGAGGAGGTCACGAGCGGGAGGCGCGAGGAGAAGCGGATGCGCGATCGGATCGCCGCCCTGAGCGGCCACTTCGTGCTCTGCGGGTACGGGCGCGTGGGCGCGACCGTGGCCCGCGAGCTGGTCCATGCCGGTGAGACGGTCGTCGTCGATCTCGTCCAGGAGTCGCTGGCGCGCACCCGCGGCGACGGCGTCCACGCCCCTCGCTACGACGCAAGCCCGGCCGACGACCGCCGCTTCGCCGCCGGGGAGTCGGTCATCGCCAGCGGCAACGCCGCGGCCCCTGACGAGGCTCCGAGCCTGCGCTTGAGGGTCTGGCCTTTGACAGGGGCAGCCGGGCTGGGGAGTCTCCGCGCGTCCGGGGGGACGGGGAAACGGAGGGTCGCGTCGGCCGCCTGAACCCGGGTTTCGCGCGAAACCATGCCTCAGGGAGATGGTTCCGGCGCCACGGGAGTTCACGGCCCCGGCCGGCACCCGGCTGGGCGCGAAACCATGCCTCGGGAGCATGGATCCGGCGCCACGGGAGTTCACGGCCCCGGCCGGCACGCGGCTGGGCGCGAAACCATGCCTCGGGGAGATGGCTCCCGCACCGGGATGGCTGCTGACGACCGTGGACGGGGCGGCCGTCGACCACTGGAGGTGGTGGCCGCTCTCTCTAGTTCGCCCAGCGGGGCACGCGGCCGCGCAGATGCGGCGCCCCCAGCTCGTCGACGAGAGCGAGGAACGCTGCCCTCGGCACGCCCCGCCAGCGCAGATCGTCGAGCGACTCGGGCACGGGCGCGTCCAGCGAGAGCGTGGCCAGCTCCCGGAAGAGGGACGCCTCCGAACGGTGGTCGCGCAGGTTGGCGGCCAGCGTGAGCGCCCCGCGCACGGAGACGTCCCACTGCGAGGCCCGCTCCGGGATCGCCTCCAGGTGCTCGTACCGCTCGAGCACGGCCGCGGCGGACTTCGCGCCCCAGCCGGGCACGCCCGGGAAGCCGTCCGCGCTGTCGCCCACCAGCGCAAGGTAGTCGGGGATCGAGGCCGGCGAGACGCCGAACTTGACCCGCACGGCATCCGCGTCGATAAGCAGCCCCTTGCGCCGGTCGTAGCACACGACGCGCCCGTCCTCGCGCACGCACTGGGTCATGTCCTTGTCC
Source organism: Candidatus Limnocylindria bacterium (assembly GCA_041486935.1). GTDB lineage: Bacteria > Chloroflexota > Limnocylindria > Limnocylindrales > CSP1-4 > CSP1-4. The sequence goes on from JBGPMJ010000016.1 coordinate 16,591, forward strand.
GGCGAGAGGATGACCACGCGCT
>JBGPMJ010000017.1:0-16259 GCA_041486935.1 Candidatus Limnocylindria bacterium
CCGTTGACGCCGAAGAGCCGCAGCACGGCTCGCTCGCAGGCCACCGTCGTCTCGGTTCGCGCTCGGGCATGCAGCTCGATGGCGAAGGCGGCCGCCCGCTCACGCAGCTCAAGTGCGCGGGCGGCGAGATGGGCGGCCATGCGGCCTCCGTTGGCGTGGGTCCAAGACTCGATGATAGGCGCTCAGACCTCGACGCGGCCGGGCGGTCAGGATCGGCCCGAGGTCGCCGTTCGGGTCGATCGGACAGGGTCGAGCACTCGGAAGCCGAGGCTGCGAAGCCCCCTGGCGATCTCGGCCGCTCGCGGCAGGCCGACGAGGTTGACCCCGCGTGACGGCGATAGGATCTCGACGCCCACGACGGACCCATCGGCGGCGTAGTCGATCACCCGGCTGTCGTCGAGCTTGACCTGCCGTGTCGGGTCGGCGGACGAGAACTCGAAGTACGCTGCGTCAGCGGCCCGGTCGTATTCGGTCTTCATCTGCTGCCGATCATACAGCCGGCTGCGGACCTCCCGGGCGTGGCGCGTCAGTCGGATCGGCACGCACGGGCTCCTGTCACGCGCGCTCCTCCTCTGCTGCGCCGGGCGGGACGCCTCGGCCGGGCGAGTCGGGCGGCCCCGTCCGTGCCGGCGCCCCGAGCCAGACGCTGCCGTCGGCGAAGCGCTCCGATTTCCAGATCGGCGCCCGGGCCTTCAGTTCCTCGATGGCGTAGCGACAGGCCTCGAAGGCCTCGCCCCGGTGGGCTGCGGCGACGACGATGGCCACGCTCGCCTCGCCCAGGCCGACCGCACCGACGCGGTGGACGATGCCCAGCCGGCACACGCCGAAGCGCGCCTCGATCTCTTCGGCGATCGCCTCGAGCGTGCGCAGCGCCATGGCCTCGTAGGCCTCGTACTCGAGCCGAACGACACGCTGCCCGGCGAACCGCTGCGCCTGCGCCTCCTGGCCCGGCGCGGGCGTGCCCGGCGTCTCGCGCGTTCGCCCCAGGAACGTCACCACGGCCCCGTCGGCGTCGGTCGCCACTGCCACACGCAGCTCGGCCAGGGTGTCATCGCTGATGGGCTCGGCGCTCAGGGCGATGCGGCGCACGCGCGGGTCGGCCGCACACGGAAGGTCGTCGGCGCCGCCAGCCACCGGGGGGATGACGGCCAGCTCGTCGCCGTCGCGGAGCGGCTCGTCCGCCGGGGCGTACTCGCCGTTCCGCGCGAAGCGCACGGAGTCGCGGGCCGGCTCCAGGACCGGGTAGGTCGCCGCCAGCGCCGCCCAGGCGTCTGCGATGCGCGCGCCCTCCGGCAGCTCGAGGCGGACCTCGCGGGTGCCCAGCTGCTGGCGCTGGAGGGCGAAGAGGCGGACCGTGACGCGCATCGGGCTCACACGATGACCCCGGCGCCGAAGAGCAGCGCCGCCGCGACGATCGTGCCCGCGAAGATCGCCGCCGTGTCGATGTAGAGCAGACCCGTGGCCGACTCCATCGAGCGCGTCCGTGCCGTGCGCACGGCCATCATCGTGAGCACGAGCGGGAAGACCAGGCTGACCACGAGACGCAGCCAGACGAAGATGGCCTCGCCGCCGGTGAGGACGGCGAACGGACCGTAGGTGCCGATGCCGAGCGCCGTCCAGGCGCCGAAGAGGACGATCTGCAGGACCACCACGGCCGTCAGCGCGCGGGCGGCCAGGATGAGCGGCCCTTCAGACAGGCGCGGTGTCACGAGGTACCAGTGACCGAGGATCATCGCCGCCAGGACGCCGCCCGTGGCGGCCGCCAGCACGAGGAGCTGCGCGGCGATGGCCAGGCCCGGCCAGGTCGGGGCGCCCCAGCCCAGCCCCGCAGCGAGGGCGACGACGACGCCGGAGCCGATCCCGGCCAGCCCGAACCACGGCCTGCGGGCCGATCGGAGCCGAGCCACGACCTCGGCCGCGGCGAGCACGGTCAGGACGGCGAGTCCACCCCGTCGCACCGCCTCCAGCGCCGGTGTCGCGGCGTGGATGGCGAGGCTCTCGGGCGCCGGAAGGCCTCCGTCGAGGAGGTATGTGAAGCCGGCCAGCAGCGCCGCACAGGCGGCCGCGAAGGCGAGGTAGCCTCGCGAGGCGTCAGTGCGCCAGCGCAGGAGCACGACGGTCGCGAGGCTGCCCAGCGAGAGGCTGAAGAGCAGCGCCCAGTTGACGTAGGCGAGGCTCTCGAGGATGGACCGGCTGGGCACCCGGGGAGTGTAGCGAACGAGGCGAGGGGCCCTTTCGCGAGGCCTCGTGGCGGCCCGAGGATCCCCTCCGTCGCGCGACCCATTGCCCCCAGGCATAGGAATCGACCCAATGGGCCGATAGGTGACCTCGCGGCCCCTCACGGCCCCCTCGACTGCCCGATCCATCACTCCCAGGAATGGAAACGACGCCAGAGCGAGCGTGGCGACTCCCGCGACGGTCCTTGGCTCGATTCCTATCTCTCCCAGCAATGGTCCCCCGCGTGACGCTCCCCGGCGCAGCGGCAAAGGCCTACGATGATTGACCTACAGGACGCGATCTGCGGGAGGGCGCCATGGGCGGACTCGGCTTCACCTTCACCTGGTACGGCCATGCCTGCGTGGAGATCGCCACGGATGGTGGCCGGCACATCCTCTTCGACCCGTGGTTCGGCAACCCGACGTCCCCGAAGTCGCCGGACGCCGTGGACCGCTGCGATCTGCTCCTCGTGACCCACGGCCACAGCGACCACATGGGCGATGCGGTGGCGCTGGCCAGCAGGCTGCGCCCCGCCTGGCCCTGCATCCACGAGATGAGCCTCTGGCTGGCGCGGCGGTTGCCCGGCGGCGGCGACCAGGTCATCGGCATGAACAAGGGCGGCACCGTGGCGGCGGCCGGGCTGCGCGTGACGATGGTGCGCGCCGAGCATTCGGCCGGCGACTGGGCCGCGGACCTCGGCGTGCCGCTCTACCTCGGCGAGCCGGCCGGCTTCGTGGTCGAGCTGGAGAACGGGCGGCGCGTCTACCACGCCGGCGACACCGACGTCTTCGGTGACATGCGCCTCATCGGCGAGCTGCACCGGCCGGACGTCGCCTTCCTGCCTATCGGCGGCCACTACACGATGGGCCCGCGCGAGGCGGCCATGGCCGCAGAGCTGCTCGGCGTCCGGACGGTCGTGCCCATCCACTACGGCACCTTCCCCATCCTCGGCGGCACGCCCGACCAGCTGCGCCTCGAGCTTGCCGCGCGGGGCCTGGCCTCGGTGGAGGTCCTCGCGCCCGAGCGCGGGGTACCGACCTCGTAGCGCCCTAGTGACATCGGTCACCGGGCTCGGGTGGTCGGCACGGGGCGACTCAGACCGAAGGCCTGCGGCCAAGAACGAGGTACTGCGCTCCCACCCAGCGCAGGAGCGGGAAGCCGCGATCGGACAGCCCCTGCAGCGCGAGATGCAGTGATGCAGCCGCGGCGTTCGGCAGGAACTCGTGATCGAGAAAGGTGAACGGACCGTAGCCGAACGTCGAGGACCGTTCGATCGCCAGGCCACGTGATCGCAGCTCCCGGTTGAAGGCCCATGGAGACTCCTGCTTGGGGCCTGGGCCGCGCCGCCGCCCGATAGCCCGACCGACGCGGCGCGCGGCCGCCTTGGTGAGCGACCGTAGCGGCCGTAACACGGGATTGTGCAGCGGGTCGGCCAGAAACGTGAGGCGCCATGGGTTACTGACGTTGGCGACCAGGAAGCCGCCTGGGCGCAGAACGCGAACCATCTCGTTCAAGGCCTCAACAGGCGACTCGGCCCACGGCAACACGCCTAGCGCGAGGACGAGCGAGAACGTCCGGTCCGGATATGTCACGGACTGGGCGTCAAGCTGCTCCACCGTCACAAGCGCCTCGACACCGGCGTCGGCGACACGCCCGCGTGTTCGAGCGATCATCGCGTCAGATACGTCCGAGGCGACCACTCGGAGGCCGCGGGAGGCCAGCGCGACCGACGTACTGCCGTTCCCGCAACCCAACTCGAGGACGAGCGCGTCAGCCGGCAGGCCGATCGCGTCGACCCAGGCCAGGGCCATTGTCTGCCGCAATTGGTGCACCAACCCGAGGACATCGCGCCGGCCGTACATCTCGTCCCAGAACTGGGCCTGGGCGTCGAAGTATGCCGCGATGCGATCCGACTCCGCGGACGGCGGCGAGGGTGGCTCGCCACCCTCGGGCGGATCGCCAGGGAACGGGCTGAAGATGGTGACCTCCCTGGCTTGCATGATTCGCGCGCCCCCGAGGCGGCGGAGACAGAGTATGGATGTCCATCCGGAGGGCGTCCCAACACCGGGGCGAGCGTACACGTGCCGACAAGGCCTGCGTCCTCGCCCAGTCCGGTAGCATCGCCGGCACCATCCTGGCGCCAGTCACACTTGCGAGGAGGTCGGGGCCGTGACGGAGGCACATCGATGACGTCAAATCGGGGTGAGGCTCCGATCGCCGCTGAGCTCGCCACCGCTGCCGAGGACCGCACCGCCATCTGGCTGCCGCTACTTCGTGAGCTGACGGCGACCGTTCCCGATTGGATCGCGTGGAAGCACGTCGACTCGGCCTTCAGCGGGGATGGCGACATCGACTCGGTCGCGCCGGGCACGGACTGGGACGCGATCCGGACGGTCGTTCGCCGTTGGGCGGCGGAACGCGGTCTGGGGCCGGTGGTCGTCTGCTCGCACGCACCGGGGCTTCTCCACATTGTTGTCCTGCCCGCGAACGGCCGGCTTCTGTTCGAGCTCGATGTCAATCGACACAAGGTGTTCCTGGGGTCGACCCTCTTCCAGCCGGCGGACCTCAAGCCGCTCACGCGGATGGATCCACTCGGGTTCCGCCGGCTGCGACCTGGAGCCGAAGGGCTGCTGAAACTCGTCCAGAACGGGATGTATCGCGGCGCGCGCGTCAACCGTGAGGGCATGCGTGACAAGAAGATCGTCGAGCTCCTCGCATCCGATCCCGACGGCGTCGCGATCGCGGCAGGTTTGTTTGGGCCCGCCCGCGCCGCGGTGCAGCGCGGCGCGGACGCCACCGTGAGGGGAGGCTGGGATCGGCGGGCGATGCTGGCCGTCGAAGGATGGGCGTTGCTCAGAGGGTTGACCGAGCCGCGCCACGTGGCGTGGCGTCTCCTATTCCGGTATCGCCGACGCCGCTGCCCGGTACTGGTGACGGTCTTCCGCCACCGGCGACGTATCCCTGAGGCCGTCGACGAATGGCTGGCTCGCGTGACCGCCACGGATCACGAGGTCTACGACGATCGGCTCGTTGCGCGCAGCGACTCCGACCGAGCCTAACTCCGACGCAGCAGCCGAGCCAAGGTGGCGCCGTCGCTCACTCCGGATCGCGGGTCCGGGCTGTCGGCCGGACGGACGGAGTCATGCGGCGGACGATCCCGGGCCACCGGTCGCGCCCGATAGATCACGCAGGATGTGAACCCCGGGGTAAGGCAGAAGGCCTCCTGGTGGCCGCGATCGATGACCGTCGGATGCTCTTCCGCATGGCAGCGGTGCTCAGGATGCGCCATCAGGAAGTGCGTCAACCGGTCGGTTCGCAATCCGAGGAGCGGACACCTCACTTCGACACTGGCGGATGAAGCGACGCTGGAGCGCGGTGGTAGCCGGAGCGAACCGTTCCGCTTCTGAGATCCCGATGCGCTGGCGCGCCTGACCGCCACCTTCGCCGTGGCAGGAGCGCTGGACCCCGGGACAGCGACGAGCGGCTGTAGACCAGCCGCAGCGACATCGTGAAGGGGCGCCATCACGGCGCGGCGAGCCTGCCTGGGAGGTCCTCCGGTGGTGACCTCGTTCACTGCCACCCGCTTCGCAACGGCCGACCGCCGATCGGGGATGGCGATAGCGCCCGTCATTGAGGCTGTGCGCGGCCCCATGGCCATCACCGGGACCGGCGCCGGATGGATCGAGGTCTCGTACGGATCATCCGGTCGCGGCTTCGGTACGTGGCAGCGATAGCACTCATCGAACGTGGCCCGGTTCAGGAATCTGCATGCCGGACACGTCCAGACGAAGTCGCTCCCCAGGAGCTCGTCGATCGACGTCCCTCGACCGACCTCGCGCTCGGGCTCGTAGTCGGCCAGCCAGCGCGACGGCATGCGCAGGCGCAGGCGCCGGTAGAGAAGCCAGCCGATGGTAGGGCCGGCGAGAAGCGCGAGAACGAGAAGCGTTTGGGGGAAGGACTCCACCTGTGGCCACGCACCCCTCTCGAAGAGCCGAGCCCGGTCGCCACGTCCCCCGGCGGCCCCAGGCAACCGCACCGATGGGGGCTCCAGGGGACCGATCCCGTGACCCAGCCGTGCCCGGCATTATCGCGCACATCGAGCGGTGATCGCCATCTGGCTTTCTAGCGCTCGGTTCGTCGCGACCCGCCGGTCCGCCACCAAGCCGATCCCGATGCGATGAGAGACAGCGCCACGATCACGCTGGCGGATTCGTGGTGGTCCATCACAAGGACAAGTCCGAACGCGGCCGAGACAAAGCCCCAGGCTACGGCGGCGCGATCGACACGACGCCAGACGCCGATCAGGCTGACAACGGCCATCCCGATGCTAACGGTGGCACCGACGATCTCGACCAGAAACAGCGGCCGATTCTCGGCGAAGACGTGCGGCCAGTCTTGGAACGTGCCACCTGAAGCGATGCGCAGCAGCAGGACGCCGACGGCGAAGCTAGATGCCGCCTCCACCACTCGCGCCAGCCGCCGCATGCCGGGGCTCCCGTGGTGGCTCATTCGACATGGTCGACGGTCGCACTCACCGACGCCATCGGCGAGCGGTGCTCACGAAGGGCGATCGAAAATTGCCACCACCACATCGTTACGCCCAGCCACGTCGCTGCGGCTACTGCAACCGCCGCCCCGACTGCCCCACCGACGGCCGCGCCGACGATCACGGCGGATACGGATGCCGTGGTCAGGATGATCCGCGTCCGGAGACTTCGTCTCGCCGCAGCGAGGGCGCGCATGCCGATCACTGCACCAGCACCAGCGCCAACGCCGACCAGCCAGATGACCAGCGGCGCGAGGACGGTGCGAGCCGGCCCCCAGTTCGAGCCGAGGATCGCCGACCCGATGTCGCCGGGGATGAGCAGGACGAATGCCCCCCACGCGGCTGCGGCACCGGCCAGAGCCAGCGTGATCAGGACGCAGGCATGTCGCAGCCGCTCTGGGGATGCCTGAAGCGTCCGAGCCGCTTCGGGCAGCGCCACCAGCTGCGCGCCCTGGAACACGACGTTGAACGGCCCGAGCAGCAGTTCCCCAGCGCGCATCGTCCCCACCGCGACAAGCCCGGCCACGGCGCCGATACCGTATGGCTGGATCAGGTCCCCACCGGTGGAGGCCGCGTACTCGCCGACGTAGCGCGGCGCAAGATCACGGTGGACTCGCCACCACCAACGGGCCCGTCTGATCTTTGGCCAGACACCCGCCTGAGCGATGCCGATGACCGCAGCCACCGACGCGGACCCTCCCCAGATCAACAGGGGTAGGCCCACTGAAGCGCCGCGGACCGACAGGAGCATGAGCCCGTATGCCGGCAGTTGGACCAGTGCCCAGAGGCCGTCGTTCGCGAAGGCCTGCAGACCCATGCCTCGCGCAAAGAACGCGAACCGCCACAGGTCCTGGAGGAGCAGGCCGGGCAGCAGCGGCGCAAGCACCACGAATACGGCGCCGACGGAACCGCCGGCCGCCAGTGCGAAGGCCAGGCAGGCGGCTCCAAAGGCAGCACCAACGAGCAGCGACATCCCAGCGGCGGCAGCGGTCGCATCCCGCCACACTCCTTCGGGTGATCCGCTGTAACGGATGGTCAATGGAAGGGACGTCACGGCGCGCGATCCATTCAGGGCCGCGAGGTAGACGGCGAAGGCCAGCGCGAACGCCCCGAAGTCGACCGTGCTCACCGACCTGGCCACCACGAGACCGACAGCGAAGTTCGTCAGGCTGGAAAGTGCCTGGTCGGCGAATCCCCACCTCGCACGTGCCACGGCCGCTGAGATGAATCCGACCGACTTTCGGAGGGAGACGGGTGCTCGGCCTGGCCCGGATGGAGGTACCGTGGCCGGCTCTGGCACCGAGTCAGGCACGTTCGGCCGACCGACACCGGTGCGCACCGACGGGGCATCCTCGTCCCGGACGCCCGCCAGGAGCGGTGCCAGGGCCGTCGCCGCGGCTTGCAGTACCTCCTCGCGCGGCTGCGATGCGTCGATCGTGACCCGCGGCCAATCGGCGGGCAGTATCTCCCGCCACACCCGGGCTTGCCGGGTTAGCTCGTCGATCGGCAGCTGACGGGATCGAGCCTCGATCACGGCCGGCGGCGCCTCGAGGATGAGGGTAAGGTCCGGGCGTCGGCCGGCAGACCCGAGGCGGCGCACCACCGCCGGGGCGGATTCACCCAGACGGTAGCGTCGCGGGTCGACCGCGGCATCGAACCATCCGCGCTCCATCACCACCCAGCCCCCACGCGCCAAGAACGGCCGGATCCAGAAGAACCAGCCGAGCAGGCGGTCGGCGTAGAGGTAGACGACCTTCAGGACGGAGAGTCCGGCCGGATAGGGTTCCTGTCGATGCGGCTCAAGCACCGAACGCGGGTCAGGCGCCCGCCGCGGCAGGAAGTTGGCTCGGTGGTGGAGCCGGCGCACGCGGAGCCCGGAAAGCACTCGAAGCTCGATGGCGTCGGCAAGGCTCGTCTTGCCTACGCCATCCGGCCCCGCGACGACGATGAACCGCCCCCGGCGGGTCACTGGAACTCCCTCGGCCTGGGGTGCCCGGTCACATCGGGTCCCAGCAGGTGCCGCGCCACGAGGAGCTCCATCAGTCGCTCTCTCCGCGCCTCGAGGCCGAGTGCTTCGACGGCTGGGGGCGAACCGGCCTCGAACGCGGCGCGCGCCTCCTCGGCTAGCCTGCGGACGGTGTCGCGTGGCCAGCCGGCCTTGACGGTCCTTGCCCCCAGCGTGGGTGGCCCGCCACGGTCCAGAGCCACGACGGGCAATCCGCTGGCGATCGCCTCAGCGACGACCCAGCCACCCTCTTCGTGCAAGCTCGGGAAGAGAAGCACATTGGCCTCGCGCATGAGCTCGAGGACATGTGACCGCTCGACCCAGCCGTGGAACTCGACCCGGTCCTGGAGATCCATGCGCCGTGCCAGGTTGCGCAGGCGCTTCTCGTCGGGCCCCTCGCCACAGATCACGAATCGCCACCCTGGGAGGTATTCCATCGCCTGGATAGCCAGTGATACGCCTTTGAGGGGAAGGAGCCGACCCGCGAAGAGCGCCAGCGGCCGGATGGAGCGGGCTGCCTGCGGCAGCGCGACCTCCCCCTGCAGAACGATGTTGTGGAACACCTCGACCTTGTGACGCTGGTTCGCCGGGAACCAGGCCCTCGTTTCCGGGTTCTGGGCAAGGATGACGTCAGCGCGCTGCCAGCTCAGGCGGGCTATAGGGTTGAGGAAACGCCCCGCCATCCGGCCCAGGCTCCGCATGGCCTCATAGGCCAGCCCGCGCCAGCCAAGTGCGGTCGCGAGGCGCCAGGGAGGGCCGACACCACCGCCCACGGGCCCGTAGACGAAGCGTGGGCCGATGAGGCTCGCGAGCGACCCCATCCACACGTTGGAGATCGTGAGATGCCAGGCGAGGTCGAAGTCGATCTCGCGGTGCAAGCGTCGTGCCACCCGGAATGCCGAGATCTGCCAGATCATGTACTGCACACGGTACCCGTGGCGAAGCAGACGTTGACTGCGCCCCAGGCCACCCAACCTCGGCAGGTCGACGTAAAGGACTCGAATCCGATCCCGGTGCGGCACGTTGGGCAGATGCGCGTCGATGGCAGCGCGGCGGAACGGGTAAGGGCGGGTCAGGACCCATATGTCCGCGAAGCTCCCGAGCAGTTCCGCCCACGCCCAGCCTGAGCCCGCCTCGGATCCCATGGCCGGCGTGCAGGCATAGGCGAAGACCACGATCCGCGGGACGGTCACGCGCGCCGCGCGAAACCCGGGATCGCACCCTGCCCGTCCTTCGACCGTAGTCGGGCCGGGCGAGCCTGGTCGTGTCCGAAGCGGGCGTCAGCTGGCACCGGGCCGCGTCCTCCGTAAGACAAGCTGTCGGGTTGCCTGCTCTGACCAGGAGCCCCACGGGGCTACCGGCGCGGGATTCGAGGAAGTCTAGCAAGGCCGACGTAGACGGCGGTCGGTCAGGCGATGGAACGGTACTGGGCCTGCATGGGTCGGATGGACGACACTGGATCGCCACCGAACACACCACACCGCCGCAGGTCACCGGCACCGGCGCCGAGCCAGTGCGTGACCCTCCGGACCTTCTTCTCTCTGGTCGCGCAGCGGGTCGGCTGTCAGGCTCGCTGTCGACCGAGGGATCCAACGCGCTGCCTGTCTGGCGCTCCCACGCTGTCCGTGACCGAGATCACCTGCCGGGCGGGGCCGACCGAAACGCAGGCCCACAGGGTGATCGCTAGGGAGTCGAACCCATGCGCAACATGAGGATCGCCGATCCCGCGGATCGCATCGCGGCCCGGCAAGGCGCGGCCAACTCGAACGATCGCCCGGGCCTCAAGGATTGGGTCGCCACCCTGCCGCTGATGGTGCTGCTGCCGGCATTACTCCTGATATCGGGGCTCGCCGCGGCGACCGGGCCGCGCCTCGAGATGGTGCCGACTTCAGGGGCCCCAGGCAGCCAGGTGACCGTCGCCGGCAGCGGGTTCCCGCGCAACGATCGCGGCGTCCTGGCATGGGACAGTGCCTCCTCGGGAATGACCACGTACAAAGCGAACGGGCACGGCTCGTTTACGATTCCCATCCGGATCCCGATCACAGCGGCCCCCGGTGCACACGACCTATTGGCCATCTTCCCGAGCATCGGTGCGGCGACGGTCGAGCGCGCCCGGACGTCATTCTTGATCGACTCTGCCACGACGGCTCCAACCGACCCGCTCCCGCAGCCTATCGATCCGACGCCGACACCGGCACCAACACCGGCACCGACGCCAACGCCGACGCCGACCCCGACACCGACCCCGACCCCGACGCCGACCCCGACCCCGACGCCGACCCCGACGCCGACGCCGCTCCCGCAGCCGATCGATCCGACCCCGACGCCGACACCGGCACCAACACCGGCACCGACGCCAACGCCGACGCCGACCCCGGCACCGACCCCGACCCCGGCACCGACACCGGCACCGACGCCGACGCCGACACCGACACCGACCCCGGCACCGACCCCGACACCGACCCCGACACCGACCGCCGCACCGACACCGGCACCGACCGCCTCAGCCGGCTGTGGCAGCTCGTTCCAGGCACTCGTCAACGCAGCGCCGTCGGGCAGCCAGCTTCGGCTCCCGAACTGCGTCTTCCACGAGTCGGTGGTGATCAGCAAGCCGCTCACGGTGCTGGGACCGGCCACGGTGACGGGCGACGATGTCCGGTCCGTCGGTATCTCGATCGAAGCTTCCAACGTGACCCTAGATGCGCTGACGGTCACCAACGTCGATAACCCCACACAGACTGGCGCCATCGACGCATCTGGATACGACGACCTCGTCATCCGCGACGTCGTCGCCAAGGACAGCGCAGGTGCATGCATCTCGGTGCAGAACGCCAGCCGCGTGACGGTCACGAGGTCCGTCTTCTCCGGCTGCGCGCAGGAGGGCTACCACTTCAGTCGCGTCGCTCATCTCGATTTCACGGCCAATCGTGTCACCGGCAACAACCCCAGACACCAGTACAGCCCTGGATGGGAGGCCGGAGGCGGCAAATTCGCGACCTATTGCACCGATGTCCTCGTCGATGGCAACGAGGTCGACAACAACGTCGGACCAGGGATCTGGTTCGACGGCAACAACAGCGCGGTGACCATCTCCAACAATCGCGTCCACGACAACTACTCGGCGGGAATCTTCTACGAGATCAGCCGTGGCCCTGCCCGCATCACGGGCAACGTCGTATGGCGGAACGCCACGACGTCCGCCGGCGAATACGCCTGGGGCTGGGGTGCGGGGATCCTCGTCAGCTCGTCGTACGGCGTCGAGGTCGACCACAACGTGGTGGCCTGGAACGGCGACGGTATCAGCGTCATCAGTCAGAACCGTTCCGACGCTCCCGGACCGGTGACCGACATCTCCGTGCACGACAACCGGGTCTTTGGGGTGGACGGCTGGCCCGACTCTTCGCAGAACTACGCACTCGCCTGGCAGCAGGATTGGTCGGGCTCGCTGTTCAGCGCCGGCTCGAACAACCACGGGAGCAACAATGACTTCTGGTATGAAGGAGCCGAGGGACCGAGCCGCTGGGCATGGGCTGGCGACAAGAAGCACCTAGCCGACTTCGGGTTGACCCCCGGCGGGGCCCTCAGCGCCTATCTCACGGACGCCGAGAAGACCTCGATCCTCACGGCCAAGGGCGTGCCCCTCACGCCGTAGTCCCGCGGCAGACTCTCGCCGATACGACCTGCTACGCTCGCGGCCGACTTGACGCGATCGAGACTCTCCCACATGGTGCGCCGCCTCGTGGCTCTCGCCGGCGCGGCGCTCGGCGGAGCGCTCCTGACTTTGGCGGCCCTCACGCCGCCGACGGCGCCCAGCGTGCCGCCCCCCCGCGAGATCGCCACCGTCGAGTGTCCCGCTTCGGTCCAGCCTCTGATCGATGCCGCCGCGCCAGGCGGTGTGGTCACCCTGCCGGCGTGCGTCGCCCGAGAGACGCTCCACGTCGACAAGGCGGTGACTCTCCTCGGAGCGCCGGGCGCGGAGATCCGCGGGAGCGACGTGTGGAGCGAATGGCAACGTGACGGAGAGACATGGACCTCGGGCCGGAGCGTGCCGGCGTTGGCGGCCCACGGCTCGTGCCGGGAGGGAACCTCGCGTTGCCTTTGGCCTGAGCAGGTCTTCCTCGACGGAGTCCCGCTGCTGCAGCTCGCGGTCGGCGACCGACCGGCGCGCGGCCAGTTCGGCCTGGATCGGGACCGGCACGTGGTGCTCGGCCAGGACCCGGCTGGCCACCTCGTCGAGGTATCGGTCAGGACGCGCTGGATCGTGCCGACGGTCGACGGGATCACCATCGTCGGTCTACGCATGCGTCATGCCACGAACGACGCCCAGGAGGGCGCGATCACCGACGACGGCCACGCCGTGACCATCATCGACTGCGTCATGTCGGACACGCATGGCGCGGTCGTCTCGATGACCGGCCCGGGCATCCTCATCGGGAACGACATCTTCCGGGGCGGCCAGCTCGGGGTGCACAAGGGCGGGTCGATCATTGAAGGCAACCGGATCCACGAAAACAACACCGAAGACTTCAGCTGGGGCTGGGAGGCTGGTGGCCTCAAGTCGGTCCTTAGCGACCAGCTCGTCGTGGGTAACGAGGTCTTTGACAACAACGGCCCCGGGCTCTGGTGGGACGGCGCGGCGTCCAACGTCCGCCTACTTGACAACCGGGTCCACGACAACGCGGCGGCCGGCATCGTCTACGAGATCAGCACCGACGGACGCATCGAGGGCAACGCCGTCTGGCGGAACGGGAACGAGGACGCGGAGTGGGGTTGGGGCGCCGGCATCCTCGTGAGTTCGTCCGCTGCGGTCCAGGTGAACGACAACATCGTGGCCTGGAACGCCGACGGCATCAGCGTCATCAGCCAACAGCGCGATGACGCCCCGGCGGAGATCGCGAACGTCCGCGTGGAGCGCAACACCATCGTTGGCAGCGACCGTTCGCCGCTGCCGCGCCAGAACTACGGGCTGGCCTGGCTTGAGGACTGGCCCGGACGCCTGTTCGACCCCGCCTCGGCCAACGGCGGCGATGACAACGCCTTCTGGTACGGTACGCCCGAAGGGCCGACCCGCTTCGCGTGGGACGGAGACTTGGCCCCACTTAGTGCGTTCGCGACCACCCCCGGCGGGCGCGCGAGCCGCTACCTCTCAGACGTCGAGAAAGAGGCGATCCTGGCCGAGGCCGGTCTCCCACCTGCGCCCTGATTCGGCCGTAACGAGTCTCGACACGCCTCCACCCTCGCGGGATCCGGCACGACCTACAATCGACTCCCGCCGACTCGCTCGCGGCGAGTCCGGGTGACAGCCGATCCGAGGATTGCCCGTGCGAACCGTCGCCGTGATCAACCGGAAGGGCGGAAGTGGGAAGACGACCACCACGGTGAACCTGGCTGCCGCCCTCGGAGAGCGCGGGAAGCGGGTTCTCGTGATCGACCTCGACCCGCAGGCCAGCGCGTCAGACTGGCTGGGGAACAGGCGGTCGGGTCGCCAGCTGTTCGACGCCCTGGTCGGGACCCGCGAGCTCACCGGGCTCGTGGTGCCAACGAGCGTCAGCGGGGTCGATCTTGTCCCCTCCTCGCCATGGCTGGCCACCGCGGAGCGGACGCTCCTCGGCGACCTCAGCGTCGCCATCGCGCGAGCGATCGAGCGGCTGGAGCGACGGTGGGCGTTCGTGATCGTCGACTGCCCCCCGACGCTGTCATACCTCGCTGTCGGCGCCCTTGCCGGCGTCCAAGAGGCCTTGATCCCGGTCGAGGCCCATGCCATCGCCCTGTCGGGCGTCGCCCCGGTGCTGAGCCAGATCGTGCGGCTACGGTCCGACCTCAATCCCAGGCTCAACTGGGTCACGATCGTCCCGTGTCGTGTGAGTCGAACGCGACATGCCCGGACGGTCGTCGAAGGGCTCGAGCAGGAATATGGGGAATTGGTGACTCGAACGCGGATCCGCGAGAGCGTGAGAGTGGCCGAGGCCTGGGAGGCTCGACAACCAGTCATCCAGTTCGCTCCCGAGAGTAGTGCGAGCGCGGACTACCGGATGCTCGCCCTCGAACTATCCGAGGGCCCGAACTCGATGCACGAGGACCGAGTTTCCGCCTCGTGGTGGCGGGCCCTCGTCCCGCTCGCGGCGGCGAACCGCTAGTGGACGCGGACAGTCGGCTCGCACGTGCCGCCGAGGCCTTCGTACATGACATCGAACGCCAAGAACCCGATTCGGGAGGTTCCCCGGCAGCGGTCAGCGTCGAGGGGGGCGAGCCAGCCCAGACACACGAGCGCGGGGAACGATCGCCCGCGCCGCGGCCGCCTGGCCGCGTGCACTCGCTGGGCGTCGCGAATTCGCCCCCCATCCTTACGGCTTTGGAGTGGGAGACGACCGTTCATTCGGAGTCGGCGAGGCTGGCCCGCTATCACCGGCCGCTCGCGATCGTCGTCGTCTGCCTCGATTGGCAGGAGCACGACGGATCTGGCCAATCGACCGAGGACGCCCTCCGGCTCCTCCGGCCGGTTGGACGGACGCTGCGGCGCCAGGCGAGGGCGTCAGACCGCGTCGCCCGCCTTGGGCGCGACAGCTTCGCCATCATGCTCATGGAGACGGCCGACCTGGGAGCCGCGGTCTATGCGGCGCGAGTTCGCGACGCGTGTCGGCCCTGGCTCGCGGCCGCGCCGGTGGACGTCGACCTGCGCCTCGGATGGGCGGTCGCTGCTGCCGGCGCGATGATAGAAACGGCCGTGCTCGCCGCGATCGCCGGTACTCGCCGCGACTCTGCGGCCTCGGTCTGGAACGTCGCGCCCACGCCGGCCAGGCCGCGGCTTCGATGATGCCGTCGCCGGGGGCCCGCTGATGCGGATCGTCCGCTACTACCCGCGCGCGGCGACGGGCGACGGTGGTATGACCGAGGCGCTGCGATTCTGGGCCTCGGCAACTACCAAGATCGGTGCAGAGGTGGTGATCGCACACGATGGCGGCACGCCAACCGATGCCGGCGACGCAGCATGGATCTCCGTCCGCCACGTTGGGCCGACCTCCATGCGACTGCCCATCGGTCTCGAGGACGTCTTGAGGGGCGCCGACGTGGTCGTGCTGCAGTCGGCATGGAGCGGCCACAACGTGCGAGCCGCCGCGGTCGCGCGTCGCGTCGGGGTGCCCTACGTCCTGGAGCCACGAGGTGCGTATGACCCTCACATCGTCGCTCGCAGGGCGCTGCTCAAGCGCGCCTGGTGGATCGGATGGGAACGACCGCTCGTGGACCGAGCCCTCGCCATCCACGTCTTCTTCGATGCGGAACAGCCCCATCTTCGATCGCTCGGCTATCACGGCCCAGAGATCGTCGTCCCGAACGGCGTACCGGACTCGACGGCGCCCGGATGGGACGGCGGCAGTGGTGGCTACGTGCTGTGGCTGGGACGGTTCGACCCCGAGCACAAGGGCCTCGACCTCCTTGTGTCCGCGGTCGGGCGACTCCCACCCGAGCGGAGGCCTTTCGTGCGCTTGCACG
>JBGPMJ010000018.1:0-16215 GCA_041486935.1 Candidatus Limnocylindria bacterium
GATCTGCGGCGAGTCGTACTACGTTGCCGAGGGCTTCGATCCCTGGATCAGCCAGGCGCCGGCGCTCTTCGTGCCCTGCGTCAGCGAGGCCATCTACCACGCGCGCTACCGCGAGCCCGACAAGGTCACCGAGACGGGCGATGAGATCGAGTGGCCGGTGCCCTACTGGTGGATGGACGTCGGCTGCACGGCGATGCTCATCCTCCTTGCGGCCGTGGACGAGGGCCTGGCGGCTGGCTTCGTGGGCACCGACGACCTCGACGCCCTGCGCGCCGAGCTGGGCATCCCGGCCGACTTCACCCCCGTCGGCGTCATCCCGGTCGGTCGCAAGCTGCCCGACAAGCGCTCCGGGTCGCTGAAGCGCGGCTGGGTCGCGCGCGAGGACTTCGTGCGCTGGGAGGGGTGGGGAGGGCCGGCTGCGCAGGGCCTGGGCGCTTCGATGTCAATGGGCGCGTACGGTCGGAGCAAAGCAGACACCTGATGGCTTTAACAAGTGGCAGCCCAGGCTTCGAGTACCCAAGTCGGATTGGATACTGGCCTGAGGGGTCGAACGGGATAGGCGAGCCGGGGGGTCGCCAGGATGTCGCCGGACGTGTTGAGCCCGACGACCTCGCGCGAACAAGGGGATGCGGGATGACGAGCGGGGCTCACGTGCTTGACCTGCCGGCGGTCATGAGCGAGCTCGCGCACCGAAGACCGATCTTCCACTCGGAGGCCGATTTCCAGCATGCGCTCGCCTGGCTCATTCATGAGTCTCACCCTCGGGCCCAGGTTCGGCTCGAACTGCCAAGACGTATCGTGGGTCGACGCCCACGTCGATGTCTGGGTTGCAGACGAAGAGGAGACCGTCGCGATCGAGCTCAAATACCTCACCCGCGGACTGAACGTCCACGCCGGCGGCGAAGCGTTCGAGCTGCTCGATCAGGCCGCCCAGGACCTCGGACGCTATGACATCGTCAAGGACGTGTGGCGGATCGAGACCCTTGTCGCGGAGGGAGCGGCGCACCGCGGCGTGACGATCGCGCTGACGAACGATTCCGCCTACTGGACCGAACCCCGCGCGCTCGCGTCGTTGAACTACGACGCGTTCCGGCTCCACGATGGCCGACGGATGACAGGAACGCTCGCCTGGGGTCCAGCCACAGGCGCGGGGACGATGCGGGGGCGGGAAGCGCCCATCGCGTTGCGTGGCGCGTACCGCTGCCTCTGGACCGAGTACTCCCGGATCCCGGGGGCCCCACGGTATGGCGCCTTCCGCTACCTGCTGTTCGACATTCGTTGACGCTCCGCTCTCTGCTCTCGCGTCTGGGCGCTCTTCAGCGCGAGCCGCGTGTAATGAGCCTTGCGGGCCATCTCGGCGCGCCGAGGGCGCTCCTCGATCGGCAACGCGCCCCCTCGGGATCGACATCGCGCTCGAACTTCGACTCAAAGGCGACGCGCGCGGCTCTCGTGAGCTCCCGTGAATCGTATCGGGAATGGAGGACGTAAGCGCCGAGACGGCCGGTGAGGACCCGTTCGGCGTGGGTGGTCTTCGCCATGGCCATGCCTCCGCTTCGCCAATGTGGACAACGGATAGAGTGGCTCGCTGACCGGCTGGCCACAGGCCGTGCACGTCCACGGGACGCCGTTGTCGCCGTAGCACCAGATCGTCCGGCAGACGCGCTCGTCGGGTGCCGAGCCGACGCGGTAGATGAAGGTGCCCGGTGATCCTCCGATCCGGGCACCGAAGCTGAAGTAGGTCGGATCGGCGGGATCGCCGAGCACGTGCCAACCGGCGTCACAGTGGGACATCCCTCTGTCTCCTATCGCGTCCGGCGGGAGCACCGTGCCGACGTGAGGGACATCGGTCGGTTGCTGCGCCGTCATCGAGCCGGGTCTCTCGGGCGCTCTGGATAGGTGCGCGTGGTGCGCTGGCCGGAATCTACTCTGTAGCGACCCGTTCATGTAGTGGAACAGGTCACGCGTGAAGTGCTTCGGCGTCAAAACCTCGGACCGACTAGAGCCGTCCAAGGATCAACGAGGTGTCAAATGGCGAATCGGTGTCAAAGGTGGGTGAGACCACATAGTAGAGAACGAGACTGCGGCTTCCGCGGGTCGCGCCCGTCACGGACGAGTCGGCTGACCCCACACTGACACGCGTGGCTGGCCCCCAGGTAACCCCGTTGTTGCTCGATCGACGTACATAGACGACGAAGAACTTCCCGACGCGGCGCTCGGTGAGGAGTTCAATGTGGCCTGGCGTTGGCTCCAAAGTCCGCACGGCGAACTCCCCGAGCGCAGACGCTGGCGCAGGTCGCGCCCTGGACCAATGGGAGCCGCCGTCCGTTGATACGCGGACCGCGGCTCGCCACTTGCCAGCCGCCCCCGTCGTGAACCCGACGACGACGGTCGAACCGAGAGTGGAGATCGAAGCTCCCGAGCCCGACGACGCACTGCCCAGCGATATCGGCGACGCCCAGCCGCCAGGACCACCGGTCGAGCTGCGCCGGGTCATGATTGAACCCCCTGGGGCCTGCCAAGTGGCCACGAGGGAGTTCTTCGCGAACCCGATGCTCGGGCGAGTCCGGGCCACGGAGGTGCCGATAATGACCTGATCCCAATATGACGCCCCCCCGTCTGGGCTGACGCGCAACATCACCTTGTGGGTACTCTCATCCATCCAAGAAACCGCGACTCGGTCACGTCCGTCGGTGGCGAGGTCCAGGCTGTCGAACCGCGCCGGTCCGGGGGAAAGCATGCTTGGGACGTCCCACGTCGCCCCGTAGTCCAGGCTGCGCGAGACTGCGACCCATTTGCCGTCGGCCCCTGGTGCGACCCAAGCCGCCACTACAAGTCCACCGGCCCCGGTTGCGACGGACGGCTGGTAGCCGGTCTGGCCTAGCGCCGTCAAGACGACCGGAGGTGAGAAGGTCGCCCCGCCATCGAGGGACCGGTAGTAGAAGACGAGGTCGCTCGAAGCCCAGTGGCCCGCAACCACGTGGACGATGGCCCCGCCGCGGCTCGTCGCAACGCCTGAGGATGCGATCGACGGGATACCTCCGAACGCGGTCGATCCCGGAGGCGGGATGACCGAACTGAAAGCGGGCGGCGCGACGGGACTCGGTGGCGACGTCGGTCTCGACACAGGCGGGACGACGATGACCTCGATCAGCCAATCTCCGGCCTGGCCGGACTTCGGGACATATGCTCGGTAGTAGGCCGTTTGCGATGGTGCGTACGCGTACGTCGCGGCACCTGACGCGTCGAGCGAGACAGTGGTCAAGACAGTCCAACTGACGAGGTCCGGCGAAACCTGCCACTGCACTTGCAGATACGGGGTGCCGCCCGCGAGCCGGAAACTGAACTCCTGTCCCTGAACAATCGTATAGACGACCGGGGTCGGCGCGCGGGTAGGGATCGGCGCGGGAGTAGGGGTCGGCGCGGGAGTAGGGGCTGGGGTAGGTGGTGGTGCCGCCGGGCTGACGATGATCTCAATCAGCCAAGTCCCTGGTGGCCCCGATGGCGGCAAGAACACTCGGTAATACGCAGTTTGCGACGGAGCAAACGTGTAGGTCGAAGCACCCGACGCGTCGAGCGAGACAGTGGTCAAGACGGTCCAACTAACGAGGTCTGGCGAAACCTGCCACTGCACTTGCAGATACGGGGTGCCGCCCGCGAGCGAGAGCGTGAACTGCTGGCCCTGAACGACCGTATACACCTGCAGGCTCGGCGCTGGTGTCGGCGTCGGCAAAGGGGTAGGCGCGGGCGTTGGGGTTGGGCCGGGCGGCGGTCCCGCGGGTGGCGACGCGCCATAGGTCACGCTGAACCCTGCAGCCGTCAGCGCCGAAGGGACGGACACCGTAAGCCCGCCCTGGACCATGGTCATTTGGGTGAGCGTCGTCTCCGGTCCATTCATGCGTAGGCCACTGAACGTCACGTCGGGGTTGTAGGCACCGAGCGTCGTCTGGCCCGCGGCCAGCGTGGTGGGAGCCTCGACAATCCACTCTGCCGATGTCTGCGGCCCGCTGTAGGACTGGTAGGTGCTGAAGCTTCCTCCAGTCGTACCGTCGGTGAGCGTGATCCCCCAAACCATTCCGTTCACTTGCGAGATCGTCACTGTGACGGTGTCGCCGGGCACAACCGTCATGGAGATGAGAGTAAGCGGGGCCGGGAGGATCTCCCACCACGCAGCCGTAACGACCGAGCTCGTCCTCGGGTCATACAGCTCAATAACCCCGGCCTGGATCAGCGATGCATTGGCGGCGCCGTCGATCCCTACCCACTCGACCGTCATGGTCAGGGTTGGGGTGGCGCCGAGATTGGGGACATTGAATGTCCCAGTGACGCTTGTGTATGGGCCATCGCCCACGACGTAGCCGGACCAGTTCTCGGACTGCACGGCCGTTAGGGACGGCGCGTTGTAGACACTGCCCAGGTCCGAACTCGCCGCTTGCCCCGCCGCGGTGGGGCTCAACGCCGGTGCGCGTGAAGCCGCCGTCGTGCGGCTGCCGGTTCGAAGCAGCTCCGCAACGTCCACGTGGCTCGCCGCGCCGACCCAATGGCGAGTGACAGCGCCAGACCCCATTCCCTGGCCAGCCGCCGGCGACCCAGCACTCGCCGCGGGAGCGATCCCGGACAGGACCACGACGAGGGCGGGGACCGCGAGATAGAGGAGGCGTCTGGTCATGAGTCGTCATTCCTGCAGCGCAGCGACCGGTTAGTCACCTTGATCACATAGTCCCCTATCCGAGACGCGGAGCATGCGCTCTGTTCACGGGAACTGACAGGAAGACTTTCGATTTCCGGAATGGGTGTTCAGCGAGACCGCTTCCCCTTTACCCCTACAGGCGTTTGACCCGCCCGGGACCCTCGGCTACACTCCGCGAGCCCTCGCGCCGGGAACCCGAACGGGCCCCCGAGCGCGCACGACCGAACCGGACCGGCCGGCCCCGGCGGAACGTGATCGGGCGAAGTCTCGCCGGCAGGGAGGTGGATCCGGATTGGCAGAAGTCCGAGTCGGGGAGAACGAGTCCTTCGAGAGCGCGCTGCGGCGCTTCAACAAGAAGATCCAGCAGAGCGGCATCCTCGCCGAGGCTCGCCGTCGCGAGCACTACGAGAAGCCGAGCGTGAAGCGCAAGCGCAAGGAAGCGAAGCGCAAGAAGGCCGCCCGCCAGGGCTAGGCGACGCCATCGGTCGAGACCCCTCGATCGATCGTCCGCCAGCCACCCCGGGCGCCCCGCCCGAGGAGCCATCCCGGTGTCCCTCGCAGAACGACTACAGGCCGCGATGACCGCGGCCATGCGCAGCCAGGACGCGTTCCGGCGCGACACCCTGCGCATGGTCGTGGCCGCCGCCTACAACGCCGAGAAGGCGGCTCGTCGTCCCCTGTCGGACGACGAGGTCATCGCCGTGCTCTCGCGCGAGGTGAAGACGCGCCGCGAGTCGGTCGAGGCCTACGAGAAGGCCGGCCGCGACGAGCTGGCAGCGCGGGAGACCGCCGAGATCGCGATCATCGCCGAGTTCCTGCCCCAGCCGCTCTCCGAGGAGGAGCTGCGGACGATGGTGGTCGCCGCGGCCGACGAGGCCGGCGCGACCTCCGCGCGCGACCTCGGTCGCGTCATGGGCCTGCTCGCGCCGCGCACCCGTGGCCGGGCCGACGGCAAGCTCGTCAGCGGCCTCGTGGCCGCCGAGCTGGCCCGCCGCGACCTCGCCGGCCACGAGCACGGGGCCTGAGCGGAACACGATGCTCGCCCAGCGGACCGCCCCCGCCACCGCGTTCACCCGCCGCGACGCCGTGCGCCTCGTCGTGGCCGTCTCGCTGCTCGTGGCGGCGCTGACGGCGATCCTCTCGATCGACCTCCTGCCGCAGGCCGCCTTCCGGGGCGGCGTCGGGGACCTGGCTCCGGCCGATGTCTACGCGCCGCGCGCGGGCCAGTACACCAGCGTGGTCGCCACCGCTGCCGCCCGCGAGGAGGCGGGGCGCAAGGTCGAGTTCGCCTACGACTACTCGCCTACGGCCGGCCAGCTCTCGGCCGCACAGCAGCTGGCCGTCTTCGAGCGGACGGCGGCCCCGGTGGACGCCGCCTTCGGGGCGGTCCTCTCCGACGAGGCGCGGCAGGCGGCCCTCAGCACGGCCATCGAAGGGCTGAGCCCGCAGGCGACGACGACGCTGCTGGGGCTCGATAAGGCGTCCTGGACCGCGCTGCGGACCGAGCTGGAGCGCGTGCTGGACGCGGCGCAGCGCCAGGAGGTGCGGGACACCGAGCTGCCCGCCGCTCGTGCCGCCCTCGCCTCGCGCGCCTCGCTCTCGTTCCCCGAGGACCAGCGTTCGCTCGCCGGAACGATCCTCCAGCCGCTCCTCGTGGCCAATTCGAGCTACGACGCCGTGGCCACGGAACGGGCTCGGGAGCAGGCCGCGGCGGCGGTCCAGCCGGTGACCGTGGACATCAAGCAGGGCGAGCTGATCGTCCAGGCCGGCGCCCGCCTGACCGAGGCCGACCTCGAGAAGCTCGATGCCCTCGGCGTGCTCGACGCCGAGCCCGACCGTATCCGCATCGGCGGCTGGTTCCTGCTCTCGGTGCTGACCGTGGCGCTCTTCCTCGGCTGGATGTGGCGCTTCCGGCCGGTCTTCTGGCACCGCAACAACGCGCTGCTGCTGATCGGGCTCTTCCTCGTCGCGGCGACGCTCGGCCTGAAGCTCACCGCGGACCGCTCGATCATGCCCTTCTTCGTTCCCCTGGCCGCGGCGGGACTGCTCACCACGATCCTCCTCGACGCTGGTGCGGCGGTCGTCCTGACCGCGATCATCGGCGTGCTCGCCTCCGTCGTCGTGGGCTCCGTCGAGCTGGGCGTCTACGTCGTCCTCGGCGGACTGGCGGGCATCGTGGCGGTCCGCCGCGGTGAGCGGCTGCAGCAGTTCGCGCAGGCGGCGGTGCTGATCGGCGTCGTCGGCGTGGCCGTGGTGGGCATCTTCGGCCTGCTCGGCGACCACGACCTGACCGGCACGGCCCAGCTCATGGGTGCGGCCCTCGCGGCGGCCATCGCATCGACCGTGGTGGCCGTTGGCTCGTTCGCCGTGCTGGGCAACCTCTTCGGCTTCACCACCTCGTTCCAGCTGCTCGAGCTGGCCAACCCGTCGCAGCCGCTGCTGCGCCGGCTGCTCCTCGAGACCGCCGGCACGTACCACCACTCGCTCATGGTGGGCAACCTGTCCGAGCGCGCCGCCGAGGCCATCGGCGCCGACCCGCTGCTGGTGCGCGTCGCCGCCTACTACCACGACGTGGGCAAGCTGGCCAACCCCGATGCCTTCATCGAGAACCAGGCCGGCGGCCAGAACGTCCACGACGAGTTGCTCCCGGAGGAGTCGGCGGCCGTCCTGAAGTCGCACGTGGCGAGCGGCATCGACCTTGCCTACGAGTACCGCCTGCCCAAGCCGATCATCGCCTTCATCCCGCAGCATCACGGGACGGCCGTCATCAGCTACTTCCATGCCAAGGCGCAGGAGGCGGCGATCGCTGCCGCGGGCGCCCGCCCCGACACCCCCGCCGCTGAAGCCGCGGCGGCCACGGTCGACGTCGGGCGCTTCCGCCACTCGGGCCCCAAGCCGCAGTCGCGCGAGGCGGCCATCCTCATGCTCGCCGACGGGGTCGAGGCCTCCGTGCGCTCGCTGACGAGCCAGGACGAGCTAGCCATCCGGGCTATGGTCGACCGCATCATCCGCGAGCGCCTCGACGACGGCCAGTTCGACGAGTGCGACCTGACGCTGCGCGACGTCGAGCAGGTCCGCGAGGCCTTCGTGGCGCAGCTGCTGGGCATGTACCACCGGCGCATCGCCTACCCGCAGAGCAAGATCGTGGACCTCGAATCGCGCCGCGCGGCGGGTGGGGGCGGGAGCGACGGGGCCTGAGCCGGCACCGCTGGCCGTCGCCCGTTGAACACCCGGTGAGCGAACGGGCGATCGAGGACCCACCCACCGCGCGCCGAACATCGCTCGGACGCCTCCTCGCTCACCAGGTGTGCACGACGACGAACGAGCGTCGTGCCGGGCGCCCACTACATCTTCTCGGGGGCCTCCGCCACGGCGTCTTCGTCCGTTCGCTCACCCGATGAGCAGCCGGTCCGTTCGACCCGCCCCCAGCGAAAACGGCCGCCCGAGCATCGGATTTCTGCCAGATGCGCGTGTGGCTGACGCACGTCCACGAGATGCTGCCATTCGTCGTCCTGGCTGACGATCGACGATGATCGGGCGGGGATCTGGTCCGGGATCACGCTCGGACCCCGATGGTCGCCCGGTCGACGCGCTCACGCACGGTGACGCCGGTCGTCCAGGCCGACATCTGTCAAGAATCCACAGAGTCCGGCCCCGGCTACCATGCCCCCGTGCCCGCCATCTACCTGCCGCCCTGGCGCATCGACGTGACCGCGCGCCCGGGCGTGCCCCGCCTGCTGGCCGCGCGCGCCATCGCCCGCTCGATCGCGAATGCGCTGAGCGCGGCCGGGGCGCCGGCGCGGGCCGCGGTCGGGCTCATCCTCTCCGACGACCGGGAGCTGACCCGCCTCAACCGCTCGGCCATGGCCAAGGACGGACCGACCGACGTGCTCTCCTTCCCTCTCCTGCCGCCGTCGGCCTATCCGCCCCACGCGGGGCAGGATCCCGCCGCCCGCAGCGCGCCGCGAGAGCCTGCGTTCGCGCTCCCGCCGGGGCGCCGTCCGCACCTCGGCGAGATCGTCGTCTCGGTCGAGCGGGCCATCGCCCAGGCCGCCCAGGGCCGCGGTGGCCAGACCGGCGACGTGCGCTGGTCGGCGGCGGACGAGCTGCGTCTCCTGGTCACGCACGGCGTCCTGCACCTCTGCGGCTGGGATCACGCTGAGCCGGCCGAGGAGGCCGCGATGCGGGAACTGGAACGGCGGTTGTTGCGCGTCTGAAGCCCGCCGGGCGCGCCAGCTATCCCGCCGCGACAATCGGCGCGTACTTCCGCCGGTAGGCGGCCGGCGTCATGCCTGTCGTTCGCTTGAAGAGCCGGCGGAAGAAGGTCGGGTCCTCGTAGCCCACCGAATAGCCGACGTCGTCGACCCCACCGCGTACCGTCTCGAGGAGCAGGCGCGCGCCCTCGATCCGCAGCGCGTGCACGTAGTCGATCGGCCGGTGGCCAGTCGCCGCCTGGAAGCGGCGCGCGAACGTCCGCCTGGTGAGGCCGGACTGCTCGGTCATCGCGGTCACCGGGTTCGGGGTCGCGTAGTTGCCCGCGATCCAGGCCAGGCATTCGCGGATCACCGCATCGTCGGTCCGGACGCGCCGTGTCATCGCGGAGAACGGCAGCTGCCCGTCCTCGTGGCCTGCGAGCAGGTAGACCTTGGCGGTCCGGGCCGCGTGCTCCGGGCCGCAGAACCTGGCGATCAGGTGGAGGACCAGGTCCTGCCAGGCCGTCACCCCGCCGGCGGTGATCAGGCCCTCGCGCTCGCTCGACAGGTCCAGGATCGCTCCGGGCACGAACCGGATCCTCGGGTACGCGGATAGGAACAGGTCCCGGTACGCCCAGTGGCCGGCGCAGGACCGACCGTCGAGCAGACCGGACTCGGCGAGGAGCAGCGAGCCCGTGCACACGGTGGCCAGCAGGGCGCCCCGATCGTGCATCCGCCGCAGCCACGCCGTCTCGACGGCGAAGCGACCGCGGCGCGGGGTGTCGATCGGCGTGTACATGTCGCACACGATCACCGCGTCCACCTCGTCGACGTCCGCGACGGCCGCGTGCGGCTCGACGAGGATGTTGCCGAAGCAGCGGAACGGCTCCCTGGTCGCGGCGACGATCGGGACCTCGAGCAGGGCGTCACCGGGCTCGGCCCCCGTCATGTCCGGCCACATCGTACCGACGGACAGCAGGACGTCGTAGAGTCCGTACAGGACGGATGCGGAGGTCTCCGGCGCGGCGAGCAGGGCGATGCGTGGCCGGCGCGTGGTTGTCATGTTTGCCCCGAGTCGGTGGATTCCGTCTCTTCCAGCATGGCAGGACGAGGTGAACACTGCGCGGAGGATCGACGCGAGCCTCCGACGAGCGCTGGTCCGGCTCGAAGACCGGACCCTCGGAGCAGTAGTCCAGACGAGAGGTACAGACATGACGACGGACGCCGGCACGATCGAGAAGCTCCGGGCCAGCATCAAGGGGCGGGTCCTCGCGCCGGGCGACGCCGACTACGACGAGTCTCGGCGCGTCTGGAACGGCATGATCGACAAGCGTCCCCGCCTCATCGTCCAGGCCTCCGGCGCCGGTGACGTCGCGCCGGCGATCGCGTCCGCCCGGGAAACGGGGCTGCCGCTGGCGATCCGCGGCGGGGGCCATAACGTCGCGGGCAACGGCACCGTGGACGACGGCATCCTGCTGGACCTGGGGCGGCTGAAGGCGGTCGAGGTCGATCCCGACGCCCGCCTGGTCCGCGTCGAGGCCGGGGCGACGCTCGGCGACATCGATCGGGCGACCGAGCCCTACGCGCTCGCGGTGCCCGTGGGCGTGGTATCCGGAACGGGGATCGCGGGCCTGACACTCGGCGGCGGCGTCGGGTGGCTCACCCGCCGGTACGGCCTGACGGTCGACAACCTCGTGTCCGCCGAGGTGACGCTCGCGACCGGCGATCACGTCCGCGCGAGCGGATCCGAGAACAGCGACCTGTTTTGGGGCCTGCGCGGTGGCGGCGGCAACTTCGGGGTCGTCACCTCGTTCACCTTCCGGGCCCACCCGCTCGACCCGAACGTCTTCGCCGGCACGCTCATCTACGAGCGCCCGCGCTGGACCGAGGCCTTCCGGTCGTACGTCGAGTGGGCGGCCGACGTGCCGGACGAGGTCACGACGCTGATCACGTTCATGGTCCCGCCGGCCGACTGGGAGCTCGGCGACCGGGCCCTGATGTTTCTGGGATTCGCGTGGGCGGGGGCCGATCGGGCCGAAGGCGAGGTGGTGATCGACCGGCTTCGGGCCGCCTGCTCGCCGGATGTCGCGGTCCTCGATCCCACCCGATGGCTCGTGTTCCAGTCGTCGTTCGATGCAGCGATGCCGAAGGGCGTCCGGGCGTACTGGCGGAACGCGTCGTTCGACCGGCTCGATGGCGCGATGATCGACACGCTCGTCGAGCACTGCGGCGCGCAACAGTGGGTCGGGACGGCCGCGGACCTCCATCACATGGGCGGCGCGTTCGGCCGTGTCGCCGAGGACGCCACGGCGTTCCCGAATCGCGCTGCGCAGTTCTGGCTCAACATCTATGGCTTCTGGCCCGATCCCGCCGACGACGCGTCGCGCATCCTTTGGGTCAAGGGCTTCTCGGACGCCATGCGCACCCATGCGATGGCCGGTCAGTACGTCAACTTCCTGGGGCACGACGACGCTGACGCGCACCAGAAGGCCCTTGCCGTCTACGGCCCGGCGAAGCTCGATCGCCTCGTTGAGCTCAAGCGTCGCTACGACCCGGCGAACCTCTTCCGGATCAACCACAACATCTCGCCGACTGCCTGAAGGGGCTGCGATCGCCGAGGCCCACTTGACTGGCTCCTGCGCGTCTGAAGCCCTCCGGGCGTGCCAGAACGACACGGGAGCTCGCGGAGAAGCCCTCGGCGCGGGTAACCCCTGCCGATGCCCGGGTTGTCGTAGGCTGGTGCGGACCGCGCCGGTCGTCGGAGGGCTCCCGCGGGAGCCCGCGCTCGACGGCGTCGCGCCGCTGCCCTCCGGCCCGGCCGACGTGGCCGACATGGGCCTCGCGATGATCGAGGAGCTCGCGCGCTTCCGGGGCACCGCGGGCGCGGACATCGAGATCCGGATCGGGATGCACGTGGGGCCGGCCGTCGCCGGCGTCATCGGCCTCAAGAAGTTCATCTACGACGTCTGGGGCGACACGGTCAACACGGCCAGCCGGATGGAGTCGACCGGCGTCCCGGGCCGGCTCCAGGTCACTGCGGAGACCCGGGAGCGGCTTGCCGAGGCCTTCGAGCTGGAACGCCGAGGGATCGTCGAGGTGAAGGGCAAGGGCCCGATCGAGACGTGGTTCGTGGTGGGGCGTCGCTGAGCAGATGAGAGCATCCGTGAGAGCATCCGCCGCCGGGCGGTCGCGACAGCCGGCCGCGCAGTCCGGTGGTTGATGGTCGATCTACGCTCCGAGGATGACAGTTGGAGTCGGACGCAGACGGCGACGGTCACGCCTGGCGCCGCTCGGCCAGGCGAGGCCCGCATGACGCGGCTCATGGAGACCCTGCGACGCCTCCTCCGCCCGACGCCGCCAGCGTGTTCGCATCTCGATCAGGCACGCCGCGTGGAGCCACGGACCGAGGGCTGCGAAGAGTGCCTCGCGATCGGCGGCACGTGGGTCGAGCTTCGGCTCTGCCTCGCGTGCGGTCACGTCGGCTGTTGCGACCTGTCGCCGAACCGGCACGCGCGAGCCCACTTCGCCGAGACCGGCCACGCGATCATCCGGGCCAACGTGCCCGGATACACATGGACCTGGTGCTGGGTCGACGAGATCAAGGTCTGACCTCCCCTGCCGCCCGTGGCAGTCGCATGCGTGTCGGGGACGATCACGGAGTGGGCGGCGAGCCTGCGAAGATCAGGCCGTCGAGTTCAAGGAGTTGTTCATGACTGAAGGCGTCAAGACGATCATCTACCCGGTCAAGGACCTCGCCAGGGCCAAGACGCTGTACGGCACGCTGCTGGGCGTGCAGCCGTACGCGGATGCGCCGTACTACGTCGGCTTCAGCGTCGCGGGTCAGGAGGTCGGTCTGGATCCCCATGGGCACAGCCAGGGGATGACGGGGCCTGTCGGTTACTTCCACGTCGACGACATCAGGAAAAGCTTGAAAGCGCTCCTCGACGCTGGCGCGGAGGCCAGGCAAGAGGTCAGGGACGTCGGCGGGGGCAAGCTGATCGCTTCCGTGACGGACGCAGACGGCAACGTCATCGGCCTCCTCCAGTCCGCCTAACGGCACAAGTCACGGCTGAGGAAGGACCGATGGCAGCAGCCACGATCGACGAGTACCTGGCCGGCGTGCCGGACGACAAGCGCGCCGCGCTCGAGCGGCTCCGCGAGCAGATCCACGCGGCCGCGCCGGACGCCACCGAAACGATCAGCTACGACGTCCCAGGCTTCAAGGTCGATGGGCGTTATCTCGTCGGCTTCGGTGCCGCGAAGGGGCACTGCTCCTTCCATACGGGCCGAGCGCCGATCGAGGCGCATGCCGATGAGCTCTCCGGCTATCGGCTGGGGAAGGGCACGATCAACTTCCAGCCCGATCAGCCTCTCCCAGCGGAGCTCGTGAAGAAGCTCGTCGAGGTGCGCGTCGTGGAGACCCGGGCGCGCTGAAGGTACCGCTCACCGCCCAGGCCGTGGGCGACGCTGGTGGGGCCCACGCCGAATGGATCCACTGGACCACCGAGACGGTGTTGGAGCGGGTCATTGGCATCGTCGCAGACCGCGTTCGAGGGTCTCAGTCGATGGCTACGCCGGCGGGATGTTCGCATTGAAGCGGAACCGGTTGTCGGGGTCGCAACGGCGTTTGACCGCCTGGAGTGGTGCGAAGCGCTCCGGCCCATACGCGCCCTTGATCCGGGTCGCCGTTTCGTCGGCGGAGGCGTAGTTCAGGTAGCCACCACCCCGCAACGAGAACGCCTCCCAGCTGGCGACGCTCTCACGGACCCAGCGGATCTGTCCTTCGTCGTCCGCAGGGTCGTCCCAGCTGGCCATCGCCGAGACGTTGGCAATGGCTTCGCGGGCACCGACGCCGCCGGAACCCGGTGGGCGCGGCCGTGGATCGGCTCCATGAGGATCGCGCTGCCCTGCGAGAGCCGCTCGTGCGCTGCCTCGATCGAGTCGATCAGGCCCGGGGTGATCGCGTCGACGAACTGGGCCTTACCGTACTCGCGGTGGGCGGGGCCACCGCGGTCGCCGAGCAGCTGGAGATCCAGGTAGGACATGTGAGCGAGCCCGTCGAAGAAGACGTCTGGCCGGCGCCGTAACGATGCCACCTGGGATTCGGCGAGGCTCGGATCGCCCGTCCAGGCCACGAACACCGTGCACGCCGGCCCCCCGACGGCATCGTCACAAACAGGACGCCGTCCAACGCCAGCTCGTCGGGAGCAGCCGCCTGGAGGTCGAACACCTGCTCTGTCAGCTCGCGCATCCGAGGTCCTGCGAAGCGGATGCGTCCACCGAACACGGGGCCCAACGGCTCAAGCGCGACTCGGAACCGGGTCACGACGCCGAAATTGCCGCCCCCGCCCCGCAGCGCCCAGAGGAGCTCCGGCTCGCGCACCGCATCGACTTCGACGATCGAGCCGTCGGCCGTCACGAGCTCGGCCCCGACCATCGCGTCGCAGGCGAAGCCGCGCGTCCCGATGAGGTAGCTGATCCCGCCCCCGAGGAAGATGCCTCCGATGCCTGTGTCGGCGTAGGTGCCAGATGGTGCCGCCAGTCCGTGGGCCGTGGTGGCTTGATCGAGGTCCTCCAATTTGGCGCCGCCGCCGGCGTCGGCGATGCGCGATGCGAGATCAACGGTGACGGTCTTGATCCTGGCGAGGTCGAGCATCAGCGACCCGTTCCCGACCCCGTGGCCGGCGATGCTGTGCCCCCCACAGCGAACGGAGATCGGCAGGTCGGAATCGACCGCCCAGCGGACGGCCGCTGACACATCCGCCACATCGACCGGCTGACGATCACGACCGGCCGATGGTCCAGCATCGCGTTGAATGTCCGGCGGGTGTCGTCGTAGGCGGCGTCCGTCGGACGGATCACTGCGCCGCGGACAGCTCGGGCGAGCGCTTCGAGATCGATCGTCTGGCGCGACATCGGCAGCCTCCGGGCGCGACTATACCGGCCGGGCGCCGAGGCGGCCCTGGCGAAGATGAGAGGCCAGGCCCTATCCTTCGATCACCGCCGGCGACCGGCGGGGCCGCATCGGTAATGATCGGCGGTGCTTCGCGCCGCGCGATCGGCGCCCGATCCTTCTGGTCCCGGGAGATCACCCGTGCCGCTCCTCCGGAAGAACCTCCTCCGGCCGGACGAGGTTCGCACCTTCTCGAATGGTCACCTCGAGATGTTCAATCTCGGCGACATGGCGGTGGGCCGGTCGGTGTTCGAGGCCGGCTGGCGTTGGTCGATCGACGTGCGACCGGTGGCCGGCACGGAGTGGTGCGACGTCTTTCACCAGGGCCTTGTGATCTCCGGCCGGCTGCGTGTCGCCATGTCCGACGGCCCCGAACTCGAGCTTGGCCCGGGCGATCTGTTCGAGGTTCCCGCTGGCCACGACGCCTGGGTACTCGGCGACGAGGCGTGGGTGTCGGTGGATTTCGCCGGTCGCCGCTACTTCGCCGCGGATTCATCGGACGGCGGGAGCCAGACCGTGGCCACGGTCCTGTTCACGGACATCGTTGATTCGACGCGGACGGCGGCCCGGCTGGGCGATGCCGCATGGCGTGCGCTGATCGCGGAGCACAACGTCCGCGCCCGAGCGCAGATCGATCGCTTCCGAGGTCGCGAAGTCAAGACGACGGGCGATGGCCTGCTGGTGGTGTTCGACTCGCCGACGGCCGGAGTGAGGGCGGGCGCCGGGATCGTCGAGGCCGTTGCCGCGCTGGGCCTGGAACTCCGGGCCGGGCTGCACTCGGGCGAGGTGGAACTGACCGCGTCGGACGTTCGCGGCATCGCCGTCCACACCGCGGCGCGGGTGATGGCTGCGGCAGGGCCCGGCGAGGTCCTTGTTTCCCGCATGACCCGCGACCTCGCGGTCGGGTCCGGCCTGAAATTCGAAACACGGGGGCCGCACTCGCTCAAGGGTCTGGCAGAACCGGTGGAGCTGTACGCGCTGGCGCGCCCGAACCGGACGACGCTCGAGTAAGTCATCGGGTCGCCCGTCGCGGGGTGGCTTCCGTCAATCCTGCGGCGTTGTTCCTGCGCGTCCCCGGCCCTCCGGGCGGGCGACGCGTCTCTCCCGGGGCCCGGTCTCCCGTGGCTGGTACGCTGCGAGTGATGACGCGGCTCATTGACACCCTCCGTCGGCTCGTCGGCCCCGCCCCGCCCGTGTGCTCGCATCTCGACCAGGCACGCGAAGTGGAGCCGCGCACCGACGGTTGCGAGGAATGCCTGGCGATCGGCGGCAAGTGGGTCGAGCTTCGGCTCTGCCTCGCCTGCGGTCATGTCGGTTGTTGCGACCTGTCGCCGAACCGGCACGCGCGAGCCCACTTCACCGAGACGGGTCACGCGATCATC
>JBGPMJ010000019.1:0-15777 GCA_041486935.1 Candidatus Limnocylindria bacterium
GACACGCGCAGCACCGGGTTCGGGTTCTGGTCGGGGAACTTGTTGATGGCCCTGGTGGCTGTCACGTCCGTGCCGTATATGTTGATGAAGCCGAATTCCGGGATCGAGACGGGCTTCAGGGCGTAGGTCCTGCCGTCGCCCTGGATCTCGACGGCGGAGGACTCGGCCTGCTCGCACGATCGGCGCAGCCGATCGGCCAGGTCGGTGGGCAGCGGCTCGCCGAGGCGCAGCTGCAGCGCGGAGGTAATGGGGCCGCTCGCGGCGTTCGCGTAGAGGAGCGTTCCCTCCGGCGACATGCGCATGACGGGATTCGGGTTCCGATCGGGGAAGCGCTCGACGACCTTGTTGGCCGTGATATCGGTGCCGTACAGATTCAGGAAGTCGAAACCCGGCACGATGGCCGGCAGCACGGCGAACGTCTGCCAGCCGCTCTCGACTTCGATGACCCGGCTGGGCGACGCGGTCGCGGCCGTCGCGGCGCTCCTCAGCTCGGCGAGGAGATCGGCCGGCACGTCATCCCCCACCGCGACCCCGAGCGCCGACGTGATCGGCGCGCTGGCCGGGTTGGCATAGAGCAGGCGTCCATCGCGCGCCATGCGCAGCACGGGGTTCGGGTTCTGGTCGGGGAACTTGCTGATGGCCTCGATCTCCTCCTCCAGGAGCGCGTACTCCTGCAGCCCGCTTGCGCGATGTCGCTGGATGGCGGCGACGCTCGAGGCGGTCGACACAAGGTACGGAACGAGCAGGGTCAGGCCGATCTGCAGAACTGTCGCCGCGGTCACCTGTCCCCTGATGACGTCGTCGGCGTGGTTGATCAGGGTCAGGATGCTGCCCACCACCACGGCCGTGACCAGCGATCGCCTGACCACGTGCCGGTCACGGGCGACTCGGATCCAGGTTCGGATGCGATCCATGGTGGGGCTGAGGGCTCCATTTGGCGGTGCGGCCGAGGATACCGCAGCAGGCGCGGCGTTCAGGCGGGGCGGAATCCCTCGCGCTCGGGAGGCGCTGCGTGGCGGATCATGAGGTGCCGTGTGACCGAGTACTCGAGGATCACCTCGTGGCTCATGTCTTTGCCGAAGCCGCTGCCCTTGACCCCGCCGTGCGGTGCCTCCGAAGCGATGGGAAGGTGGTCGTTGACCCAGGTCACGCCCGCGTCGAGCTGGTGGCTGACGCGCAGCGCCCTTGAGACATCGCGTGTCCACACCGATGACGCGAGGCCATAAGGGGTGTCGTTGGCGAGGGCGATGGCCTCGGCCTCGTCCCCGAAGGGCAGGACCACCAGGACCGGCCCGAAGATCTCGGCCTGGACGATCTCGCTGGCCTGGTCGGGCGAGGCGATGAGCGTGGGCGGGTAGTAGAAGCCACGACCTTCCGGCAGCCTGCCCCCGCACACGACCTTGCCGCCGGCCCGCCGAGCCCGTTCCACGAACCCGTGCACGAGGTCGCGGTGGTCCGCCGAGATGAGCGGGCCGATGTCCGTATCTGGATCGTCGGGCGCGCCGAAGCGGATGCGTGCCATGGCCGCCCGGAGCGCCTCCAGCGCGTCGGGCAGGCGGCCGCGATCGACGTACACGCGGGTCGCGGCGGTGCAGTCCTGGCCGGTGTTGTAGGTCGCGCCCAGGCTCACCGCGCGGGCCATGTCGTCCAGGTCGGCGTCATCGAAGACGAGCGCCGGTGCTTTGCCGCCGAGCTCCAGATGGAGGCGCTTTACGGTCGCCGCCGCGCCCTGCATCACGCGCCTGCCCGTGGACGTGGAGCCGGTCACGGTGACCATGTCGATGCCCGGGTGTGCGGCCAGCGCTTCGCCAACGTCGGTACTGCCGGTCACGACGTTGACCGTCCCGGCGGGCGCACCGGCCTCGTGGAGCAGGTGGCCCAGGAGAAGCGTGCTGCGGGGCGTGCGCGAGGCGGGCTTGATGACCACGCTGTTGCCCGCCGCGAGCGCTGGCGCGAGCTTCCAGATGGCCAAGATGAAGGGGAAGTTCCAGGGCGCGATGGCGCCCACGACCCCGATCGGCCGGCGCGTGAGCAGCGATGTGTAGCCCCGGCTCAGCGTCCCCGCTCCGGTGCCCTCGAGAGACCGGCAGGCGCCTGCGAAGAAGCGGATGTTGTCCACCGCGAAGGGCAGCTCGCCGTCGCGCATGGTGGCCGTGGGGCGCCCGGTCTCTTCGACCTCCAGGCGGGTCAGCTCGTCCGCGTTCGCCTCGACGAGGTCCGCCAATCGCAGCAGGACGCGGGCACGCTCACCCGGCGTGCGCTCCCGCCAGCCGGGAAATGCCGCTCGGGCCGCCGCCACGGCGCGGTCCAGCTCGGCCGCCGAGCAGTCGGCGACCTCCTCGATGACGAGGCCCGTGGC
This sequence comes from Candidatus Limnocylindria bacterium, assembly GCA_041486935.1. Lineage (GTDB taxonomy): Bacteria > Chloroflexota > Limnocylindria > Limnocylindrales > CSP1-4 > CSP1-4. Next base: position 2,360 of record JBGPMJ010000019.1, read on the forward strand.
GGGATCGACCAGCTCACGGCGGGTTCCGCTGCCGGCCGTGTCCGTGCCGTCGATGAATGCCATGCGGTTCGATCCCTTCAGCTGTTGAACCCGACGCCGAAGCGGTCGAGGGTTCGGAGCCAGAGGCCGCGATGTCCACCATCGCGATCCTGTCGTGCGAGTGCCCCGCGCGTCGCCTGCACGACGGCCCAGCGGAGCGGTTCGGGCGGGAACGGCACGGGCTTGTGACGGACCATGTCCAGCCGCGTCCGCTCCGTCTCGCGCCCCTCGACCAGATCGAGGGCCACGCGCGCGCCGAAGCGCGAGGAGCCCACCCCCAGGCCGGTGAAGCCCACGGCATAGGCCACGCGCCCGCCCAAAGCCCTTCCGAAGAGCGGCGTGAAGCGCGTCGTCGAATCGATGACCCCGGCCCAGCGATGCGTGAAGCGCACGTCCTCGAGCTGTGGGAACGTCTCGAAGAAGTGTCGGGCGAGAAGCCGGTGCGAGGCCTGGCGCTGCTCCAGCGCGGCGTCGATGCGATTGCCGAAGTAGTAGATGGCGTCGTAGCCGCCCCACAGGATGCGATCGTCCGGCGTACGGCGGTAGTAATGGAACTGGTTGCCCGCGTCGCTGACACCCTGGTTCTCCCGCCAGCCGAGGCGTTCCAGCTGCTCGGCGCCGAGGGGCTCGGTGACGAGCACGTGGTCGTAGACCGGGAGGACCCAGCTGCGCAGCCGGCGCAGCGGGCTCGGGAAGGCATTGGTGGCGATCACGACGCGACGCGCCTCGATCCTGCCCATGGTCGTCCGGACCCGGACGCCGTCACGGAGGCGTTCCAGGCCCGTCACCCCAGATCCCTCGTGGATCCGTGCGCCGAGCTCGCGAGCCACGCGCAGCAGGCCCCAGCACAGCCGCGCCGGATCCACGAGGCCGTAGTTCGAGCGCACGCGCAGGCCTCCGAGATACGTCGGCGACTCGATGTCGGCGCGGACGGCGTCCGCGTCGAGGAACGCGGCGTCCTCGCCGTGCTCGACATGCAGCCGCGCCGATGCCTGCAGCAACGCCACCTGGTGGGGCCGCACGGCGACCGTGGTCTTGCCGCACATCCGCAGGTCGGCGTCGATGCCGTGCCGGAGGGCGAAGTCGGCGATGGCGGCGAGGTTCTCGCGCCCCAGCCGCAGCAACGTCTCCGTCTGATGCGGCCAGGTCGCCACGCCGTGCGCGAGACCGTGGGTCAGCGAGCCCGCCAGGAACCCGCCGTTACGGCCCGACGCGCCGTGGCCAACGCTGCGCGCCTCCAGCAGGACGACATCGGCAGAGGGATCATCCTCGAGCGCCTGGATCACCACCCAGAGGCCCGTCAGCCCGCCGCCGATTACGACGAGGTCGGCGCGCGCGGCTTCGACGAGGGGGGGCACCGGCTCCGGGGCATCGGGACGGTCCGTCCAGTAGACGGTCGGCCGCGCCTCGGCGAGCGAGCGGCCGGCGAGCTCCTCGAGGTGTTGCGGCGTCACCCGGCGGCCCGCTCGGCGCGGACGCCGCCGTAGTCCGTCTCGATGACCGTGCCGGACATGACCGCCTCCTCCGCGGTGATGCGAATCTGTCTCGCGACATCGTCCGCTGCTCTTGACACTACCTGGCGGAAACCGCAACACTGTAGCGCCGAAGTTGCGCGAACCGCAAGCTCGGCCGGATAGATGGCCGCATGAACCGCGAGAGGAGTGCCGGTCGCAAGATGGCCACCGACGGGCGCACGGCGGGGCGCATCCGGCTTGACGGGATCGACAAGCGGATCATCGAGGAGTTGCAGGCCGAGGGCCGCAGGCCGTTTCGGCGGATCGCCGACGATCTGGCCGTTAGCGAGAGCGCGGTCCGCTATCGAGTGCAGCGCCTCCAGCAAGCCGGCATCCTGCAGATCGTCGGGCTCGCGGACCCGCTGCGTATCGGCTTTGCCACGATGGCGCTTGTCGGCGTGCGCGTCCAGCCCGGCCACCTGGCCGAGGTCTCGCGACGGATCTGCGCCCTCTCCGAGGTGAGCTACGTGGCGATGGTGGTTGGCTCGTTCGATCTCTTCGCCGAGGTGATCTGCCGTGACCCGGACGACTTCACGGAGTTCCTCACCGGGCGGCTCCACCGGATCGAGGGGATCATCGGGGTCGAGTCGTTCATGATCCTGCAGCTCCACAAGCTGTCGTACCGCTGGGGCGCCGCCGCCGGAGCAGAACCGACCGAGCGCGCGACGAGGGCGCGCCGCGCGAAAGCGGGAGGGGGGAAGTGAGCGGCGAGCGACCGACGATCGTCTTCTTCCCCGAAGGCGCCTTCGGCCCGACCAACAACTGCGTCGGGATCGGCAACGTTCTCCGAGAGCGCGGCCACCGTGTCGTGTTCATCGTGGAGGAGTCGTTCGCCGGCACGCTCGAGGCCAAGGGCTTCGAGGAGCGGCTGATGCGCCTCGGCCCCAAGTCCGATACCGAGGAGGCGCCCGGCCAGTTCTGGAAGGACTTCATCCGCGACACGGCGCCGGAGTTCCGCAAGCCGACGATCACCCAGCTGGCGACCTTCCTGCAGCCGACGTGGCAGGCGCTCCTCGACGGCGTCCGCTACGTCGAGCCGCGGCTCCGCGAGATCTTCGCCGAGCTCGATCCTGACGTCATCGTCGAGGACAACGTGCCCTGCTTCCCGGCCGTCGTGACGGCGGGCAAGCCGTGGGTCCGAATCATCTCCTGCAATCCGGCCGAACTCAAGGACGCGGCGGTCCCGCCCGTCTTCTCCGGCTACCCTACGGCGGACCGCGGAGGCTGGGAGGAGTTCCGAGCCGAATACCGGCGCACCCATGGGCCGATGTGGCAGGAGTTCGACGAGTTCGTGCGCGCCAGCGGCGCGCCGGGTCTGCCGGACGGCGCCTTCGGGCCCGAGTTCATCCACGAGTCGCCCTGGCTCGATCTTTACCTCTACCCGGCCGAGGCCGACTACAGATACAAGCGACCGCTCGCTCCGACCTGGCATCGCCTCGACAGCTGCGTGCGGGCGACCGAGGCGCCCTTCCACCTGCCCGAGCACCTCGCGAGTCCGTCCGGCCGGCTCATCTACCTGAGCCTGGGCAGCCTCGGCTCGGCGGACGTCGAGCTGATGCAGCGCCTCATCGACATCCTGGGACGGACGGAACATCGGGTCATCGTCAGCAAGGGACCGCAGGCCGAGTTGCTGACGCTCCACGACAACATGTGGGGCGAGGAGTTCGTGCCGCAGCCGTCGATCCTGCCGCTTGTCGATCTGGTGATCACCCACGGCGGCAACAACACCGTCACCGAGTGCTTCTACCACGGCGTGCCGATGATCGTGCTGCCGCTCTTCTGGGACCAGTACGACAACGCCCAGCGCGTGGACGAGCTCGGCTTTGGCGTCCGGCTGGCGACCTACGCGTTCGATGAGGCGGAGCTGCTCGCGGCGATAGACCGGATCGGAGCCGACCGCGCGCTGCACGCCAGGATGGCGGGCATCTCGCGGCGGCTCAAGGCGAACCCCGGCACGATCAGGGCGGCCGGGCTGATCGAGCGCCTGGCCCACGAGCGACGGCCGGTCACCCGGCATGAGGCGGACGCATGAACAGGATCACGACGATCGGGGCGGCTGCTGTCCCAACCCTGCAGCAGCAAACCGGCGTCACGGCGCTCCGTGCGGCACAGGCGCTTCAGTTCGGGACCGCCTGGATAGACTGCCACTTCATCATGGCCAGCGAGATGCCGCACGGGGGTTCAAGCAGTCCGTCACGGCAAGGACCAGTCGTCTGGTCGCTCGAGGAGTACACCAACGTCAAGCGTGTGATGGCCCGTCTGTGAACGGCTCCGGAACCGGAGCGGAATCGGCGGCCAGAGGAGGAGGATCGTTCGTGATGGCAGAGACAGAAGCGCGGGGGAACCGAGCCCGCGGAGTGACGACGTGGGCGGCGGTCGGCGCCGCGGCGCTGCTCGTAGCGGCGGCCTGTACCGGCGCCGGAGCTCCCACGCCGTCGCCGACGGAGGGGGCCACGACGTCGCCCGAGCAGACGCCGGCGGCGACCCCGGGCGAGACCCCCAAGCCGTCGGGGAAGATCGTCATCTCCAACTGGGACCTCTACATGCCGGCGGACCTGATCCCGAACTTCACCGCCGAGACCGGCATCGAGGTGGAGCTGGCGCTCCACACGACCAACGAGGACATCATGGGCAAGATCGAGGCTGCCAACGGCGGTGGCTTCGACGTCGTCTTCGTCTCAGCGCCGTTCGCCGAGGCCCTGGCCAAGCGTGGCTGGGCGGCCAAGCTCGACAAGAGCCAGCTCCCCAACTTCGCCAATCTCGCGCCCGAGGCCAGCCAGCTCGACTACGACCCGGGCAACCAGTACTCGATCCCCTACACCTGGGGTACGACGGGGCTCTGCTATCGCTCTGACCTGCTGAGCTTCACACCGGACAGCTGGAACGACCTGCTCAAGCCGCGGGAGGAACTCAAGGGCAAGATCACCATGCTGGGGACCGACCGCTGGCTGATGCTGCCGGCGCTGCTGGTCTTGGGCTACTCGATCAACACCACGAACCCCACCGAGCTCGAACAGGCCAAAGAGCTGCTGCTCGAGACGAAGAAGTCGCTCCTGGCCTATGACGACACCACCTTCTACTCCAAGCTCGTTTCCGGGGAGGCTTCCCTGGTCGAGGCCTGGGACGGCTGGTGCAACTACGGGATCGCCGAGAACGCCAAAATCAAGTACGTCGTGCCGAAGGAGGGGAGCGACCTCTGGAGCGACACGTTGGTGATCCTGGAGTCCTCCACCAACAAGCCGGCCGCCCATGCCTTCCTGAATTACGTCCTGCGACCGGAAGTCGGCAAGGCGGTCGCCGAGCTTGTCTACTACAAGGTTCCCAATCCGAAGGCGATGGCGCTCGTCGACCCCGCCCTCCTGGCGCAGTTCCCGAACCTGGGCATGACCGCCGACGAGCTGACCAGGTTCGGCCAGCCCGAACGCGACCTGGGCGACGCCGCCCCGCTCTGGGCGAAGACCGTGGTGGAGATCACCGCGGGCCAGTAGCGTGGCCTAGCGATGGGACCGAAGAGCGCGGGAGCGGTGGACGATGTCCCCGCGCCCGCGCCTGCCGCACAGCGCCCGGCGCAGGAAGGATCGATGGGCCGTACGTTTCGCCGCCTCGTTCTCCTCGGACCCGGGTTGGGATGGTGGCTCGTCTTCCTGGTCGTGCCCCTGCTCGTCGTCTTCGCGTACAGCTTCTTCCAGCGCGGCACGTACGGCGGCGTCGTGTTCGACTTTACGCTCGACAACTACGTTCGCGCCCTGGATCCGCTGTACCTGAATGTTCTCTGGTTCTCGCTGCGAGTGGCCGTCATCACGACCGTGGTGGCCCTGCTGATCGGCTACCCGGCTGCGTACTTCATCGCCACGCGGCCGCGGCGCTGGCGCACGCCACTCCTGATCCTGATCATCCTGCCCTTTTGGACGAGCTTCCTGATCCGTACCTACGCCTGGATCGTCCTGCTCAACCGCGAGGGTCTCATCAACCGGTCCCTCCAGGGCCTCGGGATCATCGACCAGCCCCTCCCTCTCCTCTACAACGAGTTCGCCATCGTGATCGGGCTGGTCTACGGCTACTTGCCGCTGATGATCCTGCCGCTCTACGCGGCGATCGAGCGGCTCAACCCGGAGCTCCGCGAGGCGGCGACCAACCTGGGTGCGCGGCCGATCAAGGTTTTCTTCACGGTGACCGTGCCCCTCACGCTGCCCGGGATCCTGGCCGGCTGCATCTTCGTCTTCGTGCCCAGCCTCGGGAACTTCATCGTGCCCGACCTGCTTGGCGGTGGACGGAGCATCATGGTCGGCAACCTGATCCAGGGCCAGTTCCTCAAGGCTCGCGACTGGCCCTTCGGCGCCACGCTGGCGCTCGTGCTCATCGCGCTGATGTTGGTTCTCCTGGTCGTCCAGGCGCGCATCATCAACCGAGACCGACCGGCCGACGCCGATGCGAATTAGCTTCCTCGATCCCGGGCGCTGGCTGGGCGCCCACCTGGGCCTGGTCCTCCTCTTCCTCTACCTGCCGATCGCCGTCCTTATCGTCCTGTCCTTCAACGATTCTGGCCTGCCCACGACCTGGACCGGGTTCTCGACGCGCTGGTACGAAGCGGTCCTGACCGACGACAAGATCCTTGGCTCGGCCGTCAACACGATCATCATCGGCGCCATCTCCACCATCATCGCCACCGCGATTGGAACGCTCCTCGCGCTCGGACTCGAGCGGCTGACCAACAACGCACTCCTCGATGGGCTCGTCTTCGTCCCCGGGATCATCCCGGACATCGTCCTGGCGATCGCGCTCCTCTCCTTCTACAACCTCGTCTTCACCGGCATGTTGGGCCTCAAGCTCGGCCTCTGGTCGGTCATCGTCGCCCACGTCGTCTTCAACATCACCTTCGTGACCGCCATCGTGCGCACGAGGCTGCGCCACTTCGATATCTCGATCGAGGAGGCCTCGCTCGACCTCGGCGCGAACGAGATCACCACCTTCCGCAGGATCACGCTGCCGATCATCCTGCCCGGCGTGATCGCAGCCGCCCTGGTCGCCTTTACCCTTTCGGTCGACGAGTTCGTGGTGGCATTCTTCACGGCCGGCACCACGATCACCTTCCCGATCCAGGTCTACTCCATGATCCGCTTCGGGGGGACGCCCGAGATCAACGCGATCGCCACGGTGGTCGTCTTCGTCAGCTTCGTCCTGATCCTGGCCTCGCAGCGCCTCAACCGCGAGCAGGTCTGAGCCGTGGAGCCGCAGCGGGAACTGATCCGGATCGAAGGCGTCACGAAGCGCTTCGGCCACATCGTCGCGGTGGACGAGGTGAACGCGACGATCCGTGAGAACGAGTTCTTCGCGCTGCTCGGGCCGAGCGGCTGCGGCAAGACGACGCTGATGCGGCTGCTGGCCGGCTTCGAGACGCCGGACGCGGGCCGTCTCCTCCTCGACGGCCGCGATCTCGTCGGCGTCAGGCCCTATCGGCGTCCGCTCAACATGATGTTCCAGTCGTACGCGCTGTTCCCCCACATGACCGTCTACGACAACATCGCCTACGGCTTGCGCCAGGAGCGGGTGGGACGGGGAGAGATCGAGCGGCGCGTGGCCGACGCGCTCGCGCTGGTCCAGCTCACGGGCTTCGGACGACGGCGGCCGCACCAGCTCTCCGGCGGCGAACGCCAGCGGGTCGCGCTGGCACGAGCGCTGGTGAAGCGTCCCAAGGTGCTCCTGCTCGATGAGCCGCTCGCCGCCCTCGACCGCAAGCTGCGTGTCGAGATGCAGCTCGAGCTCAAGCGCTTGCAGGACACCGTCGGGATCACCTTCTTGATCGTGACGCATGACCAGGAGGAGGCGCTCGTGATGGCCGATCGCATTGCGGTCATGGATCGCGGACGGATCCTGCAGGTCGCCACGCCCGACGAGCTCTACGAGGCGCCGAACTCGCGGTTCGTGGCCAGCTTCATCGGGGAGTCGAATATCTTCACGGGTCGCCTGAGCATCGCGGGCGACGCGGCGACCCTCGTCGGCGAGCGAGCAACCTGGTCGGTGGCGCCCGGGGCGCCGGGTCGCGCCGGACTGGTCGACGGTGCCTCGGCGGCGATCGTCGTCCGCCCCGAGCGGCTGCACGTCGCGCGGCTCGAGAGCGCGCTACCTGTCGACCACCCGACGATGGACGCCGGCGCCCTCAACCGTGTCGATGGGGTCGTTCGCGATGTCGTGTACCTCGGCTCGACGCGCAAGTACGTCGTGGAGCTGAGCGACGGGAGCCGGGCGCTATCGCGCGTGCAGGTCGGCCAACGCGGCGACGACCTCACCCCGGGCACGCGGGTGAGCACGACGTGGGCCATCAAGCACGGCGTCCTGGTCCCCGACGCCTGAGCGACCGCGGCGCTGGCATCTTCGAGTGCGAAGCTGGTTCATCGCTGGCGATGCTCCTCCCGGCCTCCGCGCTCACCGATGCAGAGCATGAGCGGGCGTGCTCGGCTAGGGCATGGCGAGCGCTGCCGTGTGTCCCCCATCGATGACGAGCGCCGCGCCCGTCAGGTAGGGAGAGGCGTCGGTCGCGAGATACCGGATGAAGCCCGCGACTTCGGACGGGTCGGCCGGCCGCCCCAGCACGTTGAAGCGCCGCAGGTCCTCCGTGGATGCCTGGGCGATGTATTCCTCGGTCATCGGCGTGCGCATCCAGCCCGGGATCACGGCGTTGGCGGTGATCCCGAAGCGCGAGATGTCGACCGCCATCGAGCGGGCGAGCGAGATGATCCCCGCCTTGGCCGCGTTGTAATGGGCGGAGTCCGGTTCGGCCATCGCTCCGCTGACCGAGGAGATGAGGACGATGCGGCCTCCCCCGTGGTCCCGCATGTGCCTCGCCGCCGCGACACTGCAGAGCATGGCGCCGCGGAGCACGACGTTCATCGTCCGGTCCCAGAGGTCGGCCGTCATGTCGAGGTACGAGACGTTCTCGTAGACGCCGGCCGCGGCAACCAGGACATCGAGGCCACCGAGGTCCTTGATCACAGCTGTCACGAGCTGTTCGACGGCGTTCGGATCTGCGACGTCAGCCTGGTATGCGGACACGGTCGCGCCAACCACCTCATCTCGCAGCTGGGATGCGCTTGCCTCGCACACGTCGGCGCGCCTCCCCGCGATCGCCACGGCGAAACCCGCCTCGGCCAGCGCCTTCGCCGTCGCGCGGCCAAGCCCCGTGCCGCCCCCCGTTACCAGCGCAACCCGACCCTCGTCCATCGCGCTCTCTCCCTCGCCGCCCTTCCCGACGCCGGTCCCACGTCTCGTGGTGTCCGCAGTCCCCGGGGCCCGAGTTGCGCTTCGCGCAACTTTCCCTCAGCATTGTTGCGATATGCGTCAGTCGATGTCAAGTTCGTACCAACCACCTCCTCCGCCGACCGTGACGCCCGCGAACATCGCCGCCGACGTCGTCGAGCGTGCAGATGTCGCGGTCATCGGCGGCGGGCTCGTGGGCTTGGCGACCGCCTACCAGCTCCTGCGCCGCCGACCCGACCTGCGCTTGGCCCTCGTCGAGAAGGAGCCCGAGCTCGCCTGCCACCAGTCGGGTCATAACAGTGGGGTTCTCCATGCTGGCCTCTACTATCCGCCCGGTTCCCTCAAGGCACGGATGTGTCGAGAGGGCAAGGCCGAGCTGGAGACGTTCGCAGAGAGTCATGGGATCCCCGTCGAGCTCTGCGGGAAGCTCGTCGTCGCGCTCGATGCATCCGAACTGCCCGGCCTCGAGGCGCTGCGCGAGCGGGCCGAGGCGAACGGCGTGCCTGGCCTGGAGACCGTCGGGCCAGCGCGGATCCGCGAGCTTGAGCCTCACGCCACCGGGGTCCGGGCGCTCTGGAGCCCGACGTCTGGGATCACCGACTTCCGTCGGGTCGCGCTCGCGATCGCTGACGAGATCCGATCTGCCGGCGGGACCGTCGAGACGTCTCGAGCCGTGACCGGGATCGCCGAACGCGGCCGTGAGCAGGTCCTCACCACGACCCGCGGGGACCTGATCGTCCGGGAAGCCGTCGCCTGCGCTGGCCTGTGGGCCGACCGGGTCGCGGCGATGTCGGGGGACCGAGGCACGGAGACGATCGTCCCATTCCGGGGCGATTACTACCGCTTGACCCCGGACGCCCGCCATCTGGTGCGCGGACTCATCTACCCAGTCCCCGACCCGCGTTTCCCATTTCTCGGCGTCCATTTCACGCGGCGGATCGACGGCGCCGTGTGGGCCGGCCCGAACGCCGTCCTCGCCTTCGCCCGGGAAGGCTACCGCCGCCGAGACGTCGACCTGCGCGACCTCGCCGCAGTGTTGGGGAGCCGCGGCTTTCTCCGCCTGGCCGCCCGATACTGGCGCACCGGCGCCGCCGAGTTCTGGCGGGACTGGTCGAAGCAGGCGTTCCTTCGGGCGCTCCGGCGCTACGTCCCGGAACTCGGCGCTGAGCAGATCGCCTTCGGGCCGTCCGGTGTTCGAGCCCAGGCGCTCGACCGTGACGGGAGGCTCGTGGACGATTTCCGGCTGGGTGGTTCGGGCCACGTTCTCCACGTCCGTAACGCCCCGTCGCCGGCCGCGACCGCCTCGCTCGCGATCGGTCGGGAGATCGCCGCCCGGGCGATCGAACGGTTCGATCTCGCCTGACGCCCGTGTCCCTGATCGACGATCTGCGCGCGTCCTGGCCGCCCGGCGACCAGGCCGCCACGACCGACCACGTCCGACCATCCGCGGTCGGTACCCGGCTGCTCGACGCGTGCGCTCTGCCGTCCACCGTGATCGAGCGGCATGCGGTCGCCGTGGCCTCCGACCCCGATGGACGCCTGTGCCTGGTCCTGCTCGTCCGCTCGAGTGCGGCATGGCACCTCGCGCAGGCCGGCGACGGCGCATCCGAAGCGCTCGTCGCGGCGCTGGCCGGGATGGGGCCGCTCTCGAAGGACTTCGCGTTGCGTCAGCTGGGGCGCCCGCCGGAGGCACGCGGCGAGCGCGCCATGGGCGTTGACCAGACGAATGATTCGGTCGTGGTCGGCGAGGCGGTCGTGGTCAAGTGGCTCCTCCGACCGTCCCCGGCCGTGCACCCGGCCCCGGCCATCCTGGCCCATCTCGCCGCGCTGAGCTACGCCAACGTGCCGCGCCCGCTGGGCAGCCTGACGTGGACTGCTCCCGACGGCGCCGAGGTCCTGCTGGCTCTCGTGGACGGATACCTACCCGGCGCTCGCGACGGCTGGGACTGGTGCGTGGCGGGGGTGCTCGAGCACCTCGGTCACCTCGCGGATGGCTGCGCTGGAGGCTGCGCCGCCGATCTCGCGGATGAGCTGGGGGCGCTCACAGCCGGCCTGCACCTCGCCCTGGCCACCCCATCGGCCGTGTTGCCCGTGGCCGTCACGCGAGCCGGCGCATCGGACGTGGTCCGATGGCGGAGCGCAGCGGCACTGACGATGCGCGATGCCGGCAGGCTCACCGATGGATCCGATGGCGAGGACGTGCGGGCACGGCTGCCGCGGATGATGGCCGCACTCGCGGCGCTCTCCGATGTCGTAGGCACGCCCGTCCAGCGCGTTCATGGCGATCTGCACGTGGGGCAGGTGCTGCGCTGGCGCGAGGGTCTCGCGGTCATCGACTTCGACGGCAATCCGGCTGCCGACCCCGCCACGGCGACACTGCCGCAGCCCGCCGCCCGCGACGTGGCGGGCATGCTGTGCAGCCTCGACCACGTGGGTCGCATAGTCGACAAGCAGACGGGAGGCCGTGACCACGCGGAGGTGGAGCGCTGGATCGCGCGCGGCAGGCGTCGCTTCCTCTCCGCGTATCGGCGCGTGCTGGCGGACACGGGACGTGCGGACCTCCTCGACGAGCGACTCATGCCGGCGTTCGAATTGGAGCAGGAGTGTCGAGAGCTCGTCTACGCGGCGCGCTTCCTGCCCCGCTGGCGCTACGCCCCCATGGCCGCCCTGCGCGCGATGTTGCCGCCGTGAACGCCGAGCTCTTCCTGGCCGACCTCGAGAGCAAGCCGGCGGCCCTGGCCGACCTCGCGGCTGCGCTCGCGTCGAGGACGGACCCGTTCGCCTCGCTGCCTCGCAGCGTGCGGCGCGTCGTCTTCCTTGGCATGGGCAGCTCCCGCTACGCAGCCGCGGTTGCCGCGCTACGCCTGCGCTCGGCGGGGATCGACGCGGTGGCCGAGTACGCATCGGCGGCGATGGGCTACCCGGCTGGGCCGGACACGCTGATCGTGGCCATCTCGGCTGGTGGAAACAGCGTCGAGACCCTGGACGCCCTGTCGCGCTACGCCGGCCGATCGCCGATCGCGGTCATCACCAATCGGCCGGATTCGCGCGGCGCGGGCCTTGCTGACATCGTCATCCCCATGCTGGCCGGCGAGGAGACCGGCGGCGTCGCCTGTCGGACCTTCCAGCACACCGGGCTGCTGCTCCTCGCGCTCGAGGCGCGCCTTACCGGCCGGCGGACGGACGTCGCCGGCCTGTGCCGTCGGGTGGCCGCGGCCACGGCCGACCTGCTCGATCGCCGGCCCCTCTGGCTCCCGGCCAGCGCGCATCTCCTGGACGGGCCGGATGCCGTCTACACCATCGCTCCCGTCGAGCGATCGTCGTCCGCCGAGCAGTCGGCGCTGATGTTGCGCGAGGGCCCGCGGCGTCGCGCCGACGCGTGCGAGACGGGCGACTGGGCTCACGTGGACGTCTACCTCACGCGCTCCATCGACTACCGGGCGGTGCTCTTCGCCGGCTCTAGGTACGACGACCAGGCGATGGGCTGGTTGAGCAGCCGCGGCTCCGTGGTGGTCGCGGTAGGTGCCGACGTGCCGGGCGCGGCGCTCTCCGTGCGTTATCGCGGCGACGACGACCCGATGGTGGCGCTCTTGACCGAGACGCTCGTGGTCGAGCTCCTTGCCGCAACGTGGTGGCGCGCTCCCGCCTGATCGTGGCCCCGTTCGTACTAGTCGCCGGCCGGACCGACGCGTCATTTCGCTCCACGCCGGGGCGACTAGGCTCGCCTCACCATGATCTCGACCATCGGGCGGGCTCTGCGGCTGGTGTTCCGTCACCCCGCACCCGGCACCGCGGTGGTCGAGCGGGCCGATGATGCCCGCGCCTCCCTCGACGTCGAGTTCTCCGCCTATGCCGAGGAGTGCCGGCTCTTCGGTCGCATCGGGCTCGACGCGGAACGCCTCAGCGACATGCTCAACGCCCACGACGAACTCGTCCTCGTCGACGTGCTCGCGACGAGCCTGGCCGACGGCCTGACGTACGAGGTCGACGAGATCTCGCTCAGTCGCGACGAGCTCATGGTGGTCGAGGCCCTCGGCCCACGCGGCAACCCTAACCGCCGCACGCGGGCGCGGCCCCATCCGCTCGCCGTGAAGCTGGGCCCATACGAGGTCCGGGGATACGTCCACGTGACGCCCGGGGCGGACATCATCAACGCCGTGCGCCGGCGCCGGCCGATGGTCCCGCTCACGGAGGCGTCGATCGCGTATGCCTCGGGTGGGGTCCTGCAGCGCCATCGGGCCGGCACGCTCATCTTCAATCGGGAATGCGCCGATTGGATCACTCTCGCCGACGACGAGTCGATCGAGTTCCCGGAGCTGCCGTTGCCGGTGAGCACGGGGCCGATGGTCAAAGACTTCACCGGCCAGCTTCTGACGTTCCAGGATTACTGAGCAGGGCGCTGACGTTCGAAGCCTCGAGAGGTTCGCCGTCAAAGCAAACGCCCGGTCCCTCGCGGGACCGGGCGTGGTCGGTTCAGCCGGATCGGGCTGGAGCCTAGGCGGCGGCCTGCACCTTCACAGCGCGCGGGCCCTTGGGGCTCGCCTCGACCTCGAAGGTGACGTTCTCGCCACCGACCAGCCGGTCGAAGTCGAGCGACCGATCGAGGCCGTC
>JBGPMJ010000020.1:0-15338 GCA_041486935.1 Candidatus Limnocylindria bacterium
GGCGCGCCGTGAGCTGGGGCTGGAGACGGTCGTGCGGTCCATCGACCGCAGCGAGCTGTATGTCGCCGAGGAGGTCTTCCTGTGCGGCACGGGCGCCCAGGTATCGCCGGTCACGAAGATCGACCACCGGCCCGTCGGGGACGGACGCATCGGCCCGGTCGCGGCGCGCATCAAGGACGTCTACTTCGACGCCGTGCGCGGCCGGCTGCCGGCCTACGCCGACTGGCTGACGCCCGTCTACTAGGGGTCACGGCCGAGGGGCTGCGACGCCGGTTCAGTCGGGAACGGCGAGGATGGGGGTGGCGGCACCGGTGATGACGACGACGTCCGCCTTGACCGCCGGATCGACCTTCAGCGCCACGGTCACGCCCAGGGTCTGCTCCAGGACCCGGATGGTCTCGGGCAGGCGTGCCTCGGCGCCGTTGTAGACCGTCACGAGCGTCTGCGCGTAGGTCAGCCGATCGGCCCGCCCGCCGTTCGCGGTGGGCACGGCGGCGGCGATGCCCAGGTAGCCCAGGTAGTCGGCCGTGGCCGCCGCCTGGCCCGCCTTGCCGGATCCGTTGAGGACCCACACGACGGCTCCTTCCTCGCCGATCTTCGCTCGGCTCGCCTCGAGGGCACGATCGGTTTTGAAGGCGTTGCGCACGGCACGGCGGATGACGTCCACCTTTGGTGTCAGCGAGTAGCAGGAGAGGCACTCCACCTGGTAGTAGGGGGGCGTGAAGACCAGCGACCGGATGCGCGAGGCGTCCACCGCCCGGGCGAGGGTGATGAGCTGCGGGAACAGCTCCGGCGGGACGTCCGTGTGGACGGCCTGCTTCAGCGCCGCCACGAGCGCCTCCAGCCGGCCCGCCTGGAGCAGGCTCGCCGGGTCCACCTGCTGGCGCAGCGAGACGATCACGCGCTGCTGGCGCTGCGCCCGATCGAAGTCGGAACTCTTGTGGCGCGACCGTGCGTAGGCGAGGGCCTGCTCGCCGTCCATGTGGCGGAAGCCAGGCGCGATGTACAGGTTGTAGGCCCGACCGTCCTCGATCGGATAGTGGTCGTCCGAGACCGGCATCTGGACGTCGATGGTCAGGCCGCCGAGCGTGTCGATGACCTTCTTGAAGCCGTCGAAGTCCACCTCGACGTAGAACTGCACGTCGAGCTGGTAGAGCTCCCCGAGGGCACCCTTGAGGGCGAGGTAGCCGCGCTGCCGATCGTTGCCCGGGAAGAGGCTCGGCGAGCCCTTCGCCCGGGTCCAAAGACTGTTGATCTTGTCCGGGTAGACGCCGCCGCGGTAGTAGCTGGCGGCCCGCCACGCGTGCGGCAGCGGCACATCGGTCGTGTCGCGCGGCAGGCTCAGCATCGCCACCTGCTTGGTGACCGGGTCGATGCTGGCCACGATCAGCGTGTCGGTGTTGAAGGTGGCCTCTTTCGGTCGTCGGTCGGCGCCGATGAAGAGGATGTTCAGGCGCTCGGTGCCGGTCCAGGGCGTGCCGGTCACGGCCGCCGTGGGCTCGGTGCCGGGGGAGACGTCGGTGGACCCCGTGGGGGCGCTGGCGCCGCTGCTGGGGGCGTCGGTCAGTTCGTTCCCGGCGCCGTCGCTGATGCCGGTGACGAGGTCGTAGGCGATGAGGTCGTAGCGAGCGGCCGCGACGTGGCCCAGCGACGTGACGAGGAGGACCCCCACCAGTCCGGCGATGGCGAGCGGGTGGCCGCGCATGCGCGGGCGTCCGAGGCGCGTCGTCCCGGTCTCCGCGAATGACCGCACCGCGGCCGCGACCCGGAAGGCGTCGACGACCGCGATCACGCGGTAGAGGAGGAGGATGATGTCCAGGGCCAGGACGACGAGGAGGGTCGTCGGGCTCGAGAGCGCGGCGACCAGCGAGAGCCGGCTGGCTGGATTGGCCAGCAAGCCGGTCAGCAGTGCCAGCACGAGCACCAGCGGCGCGGCGAAGGCCAGCCCGCGCGCGTGGAGGCCGACGTAGGCCTGGCCGAGGCCCGGGAAGAGGAAGGAGAGGAAGGCGGCCGCGAAGGGCGAGCGGTGCCGGCCCTCGTTGCGGGGGCGCGTCTGCATCGGGCCGCATGATACCCGTACACGAAGTGCGCTGCCGCCGACGGCGCCCGGGAACGCCTTCGCCATTCGGGTGCGGTGCTTCGGCTATCCTTGCCCTCCATGCCCTCGGAGAGCCCGTACCGTCCCGTTCCGAGTCTGCCCGACTTCCCCGCCCAGGAACACGACATCCTGGAGCTCTGGCGGGAGCGGCAGACGTTCGCCCGACTGCGCGCCCAGAACGCCGACGGGCCGACCTGGTCCTTCCTCGACGGCCCCATCACGGCCAACAATCCGATGGGCGTCCACCACGCCTGGGGCCGCGCCTACAAGGACCTCTACCAGCGCTTCCGGGCCATGCTCGGGCACGATCAGCGCTGGCAGAATGGCTTCGACTGCCAGGGCCTGTGGGTCGAGGTCAACGTCGAGCGCGACCTCGGCTTCACGAGCAAGCGCGATATCGAGGCCTACGGCATCGCCGAGTTCGTAAGCCTGTGCAAGCAGCGGGTCCTGACCTACGCGGCACGCCAGACGGAGCAGTCGATCCGCCTCGGCTTCTGGATGGACTGGAACGACCCCGACGAGCTGCGCCGGCTGCGCGACCTGCTGGCGGCCGATCCCGCCCGGGTCATCACCGTCGACGGGCCGCGGGGACCCGTCACCGACTCCGTGGAGATGATCGTCGGCCGCCTGGGCATGCCCGAGCTGGGTGGCTCGTACTTCACCTTCAGCAACGAGAACAACGACCTCATCTGGGGCTTCCTGGCCGCCTGCCACGAGCGGGGCTGGCTGTACAAGGGCCACGACACGATGCCCTGGTGCGCCCGCTGTGGGACGGGCATCAGCCAGACCGAGGCCGCGGAGGGTTACCAGGACCGCGATGACCCGGGCCTCACCATCCGCCTGCCCCTGCTCGACCGGCCGGGTGAGGCGCTGCTGGTCTGGACGACCACGCCCTGGACCCTCACCTCGAATGTCGCGGCGGCGGTCGGGGAGGACCTCTCCTACGTCCGTGTGCGCCAGGGCCGGGACGTCTTCTGGCTCGGCAAGGGAACGCTGAAGGACGCCCTCGAAGGGCCCTTCGAAGTGCTCGAGGAGCGGCCTGGGCGGGAGCTGGTGGGCTGGCGCTACGGCGGCCCGTTCGACGAGATGCCCGCCGTGCGCCGTGCCTTTGCCGCCTGGCGCGGCGCCGACGGCGAGACGCCCTACGTTCACCGCATCGTGGCCTGGGACGAGGTCGGCGAGGACGAGGGGACGGGAATCGTCCACGTCGCGCCGGGCTGCGGCGCGGAGGACTTCCAGCTCGGCCAGCGTTTGGGGCTGCCGGTCGTCGCGCCGCTCGACGAGTCGGGCATCTTCGTGGAGGGCTTCGACGGCCTCAGCGGGCGCGACGTGCGCGACGTCGACGAGCCGATCATGGAGCGCCTGCGGCATCACGGCCGCTTCTACCGCCTGGAGACGATCAGCCACCGCTACCCACACTGCTGGCGCTGCGGCACGCCGCTCGTCTTCCGCCTCGTGGACGAGTGGTTCATCAGCATGGGCGAGGTCTACGACCAGCCGCGCGAGACGCTCACCGGCGAGCAGGTGGAGCGCAGCCTGCGCTACCAGATCATGGACGTCGTGGATCAGATCCACTGGATCCCCGGCTTCGGCTATGAGCGCGAGCTGGACTGGCTCCTCAACATGCACGACTGGATGATCAGCAAGAAGCGTTACTGGGGGCTGGCGCTGCCGATCTACGACTGCGCGGCGTGCGGCACGGTCACGGTGATCGGCGGTCGCGAGGAGCTGCATGAGCGTGCCGTGGCGGGCTGGGAGGCGTTCGAAGGGCATACCCCGCATCGACCCCACGTGGACGCCGTGCGCATCGCCTGCTCCGGCTGCGGCGCGCCCGTGGAACGCATCAAGGACGTCGGGAACCCCTGGCTCGATGCCGGCATCGTGCCCTTCAGCACCCTCCACTTCCGCGAGGACCCCGAACATTGGGCGCGCTGGTTCCCTGCCGACTTCATCACCGAGAGCTTCCCTGGCCAGTTCCGCAACTGGTTCTACTCGATGCTGGCGATGAGCACGGTCCTGCGCCGCGAGGCGCCCTTCCGGACGATCTTCGGGTACGCCCTCGTCTACGGCGAAGACGGCCGGCCGATGCACAAGAGCTGGGGCAACGCCATCGAGTTCGACGAGGCGGCGGACCGCATGGGCGTGGACGTCATGCGCTGGATGTTCGCCCGGGCGCGGCCGGAGGAGAACATCCTCTTCGGCTGGCACGCCGCCGACGAATCGCGGCGGGAGCTGCTGGTGCTGTGGAACGTCTACAGCTTCTTCGTCTCCTACGCCCGGCTGGCCGGCTGGTCGCCGCGCACGCCGGCCCCCCCGGTCGACCAGCGGCGGCTCACCGACCGCTGGATCCTCTCCCGGGTGGCCCACGTGGCGGCCGGCGTGGAAGAGCGCCTGCGCGACTACGACGCGGCCGGCGCGACGCGCCTGCTGGGCACCTTGGTCGACGACCTCTCGACGTGGTACCTGCGCCTGGGCCGCAAGCGGTTCTCGCGCTCGGATGACGAGCGCGATCGGGCCGCGGCCTTCGCCACCCTGCACGCGGCCCTGCTGGCCACGGCCCGGCTGCTGGCGCCGATCCTGCCCTTCCTGACCGAGGCGATCTACGACAACCTCGCGGCAGGGGTCGAGGACGCGCCGGACAGCGTGCACCTCACGCGCTGGCCCACGGCTGAGCTGGCCGCATATCGGGACGGCCGGCTCGAGGAGGTAATGGCCCTGGCCCGCCGCGCCGTGGAGCTGGCCCGCACGCTGCGCGGGGGTGCGGGCCTGCGCGTGCGGCAACCCATCGCGCGCGCCTGGCTGGCGCTGCCGGGAGGCCGCGACGCCCTCCCCGGGGAGCTGCTCCGGCTCATCGCCGACGAGGTGAACGTCAAGGAGTTGATTCTGCTCGACGACGAGTCCGCGCTGGTCGAGCGGCGCGTGAAGCCGCTGCTGCCCCGCATCGGGCAGCGCCTCGGTCGGGCCATCCCGGCGATCATGGCCGCGGCGCGAGCAGGCGAGGTCGAGTACCTGCCCGCCGGCCGGGTGCGGCTGGCCGGCGTCGAGCTCTCGCCCGACGAGGTCGAGATCCAGGCCACGCCGCGACCCGGCACAGCAGTGGCGCACGACGAGGGGCTCGTCGTGGTCATCGACACGGAACTCTCCGATGCGCTGCGCGCCGAGGGCGACGCGCGTGAGCTGCAGCGCGCCATCCAGGAGCTGCGCAAGTCCGCCGAGCTGGCGCTGGACGATCGGATCCGCCTCTGGCTCGACATGTCGGACGGGACAGGGGCCGTGCTCGAACCCCATCTCGACTCGGTGGCGGCGGAAACGCTGGCGGTGGAAGTGCTGCGCGCACCGGCGCCGGCCGGTGCCGCGTCGGCGGACGTCGAGCTTGCCGGCGGCCGGGTCCGCGTGGCGCTCGTGCCGGCGTCGTGAGCGTCGCAGGTCGGCGCTTCGGGCTCTTCGCCGGGCTGGCCGTGGGGGTGGCCGTGGTCGATCAGCTGACGAAGCTGTGGGTGGATGCCGCGTTCCAGCTGGCCTGGACGAGAGCCCCGGCGCCGGGGCTGGCCGACCCGACGCCGGTTTTGGGCGACATCGTGCGCATCGCCAAGTCCTACAACGACGGCGGCCTGTTCGGCCTCTTCGGTGCGAGCGCGCCCGTCCTGGCCGCGGCCAGCCTGGTCGTGATCGGCCTGCTCGTCTTCGTCCAGGCACGCAGCGGGGCATCGGCGCCCCTGGTCACGACGATCGCCCTCGGGCTCCTGCTGGGCGCGGCCGTGGGTAACTTCGCCGACCGGATCCGGCTCGGCTTCGTGGTCGACTTCGTGGACATGGGCGTGGGAGACGTTCGCTGGTTCGCCTTCAACGTCGCCGACGCCGCCCTCAGCGTGGCCATCCTGACGCTCCTCCTGACGGCTTTCTGGCCGCGTCGCGCGCCGGCCGGCGGAGGCGACCGCTAGATGAGCGGGCTGGTCAGCGTCGCGGTGCCGGAGGGTGCCGGCGGGACCCGCGCCGACCGCTTCGTGGCGGATGCCGCCGGCCTCTCCCGCGCCTACGTCCAGCGGCTCATCTCGGAAGGTCGCCTGACCTGTGCGGGCCGGCTCCTGCGCGCGAACACGATCCTGCGCGCGGGCGACGCGCTCGAGCTCGACGTGCCCGAGGTCGTGCCGCTCGAGTTGCAGGCCGAGGCGATCCCACTCTCGGTCGTGTACGAGGACGAGGACCTGCTCGTGGTGGACAAGCCCGCAGGGCTCGTCACGCACCCGGCGCCGGGCCACCCGAGCGGGACGCTGGTCAACGCGCTCCTGGCGCGGGAAGGTAGCTTCGGCGGCATCGCCGGGGTGGCGCGACCGGGCATCGTGCATCGCCTCGATCGCGACACGAGCGGGCTGATCATGGTCGCCAAGCACGATGCGGCCCAGGCCTACCTGATGGCCCAGCTCAAGGCACGTCGGGTGAAGAAGACCTACCTCGCGCTGGTCGGCGGCTCGGTCGCCGCCGCGGTCGGGCGCATCGAGGCGCCCATCGGCCGGGACCCGAAGCACCGCACGAAGATGGCCGTCGTGGCCGACGGCCGGCCGGCCACGACCGGCTACCGCGTCCGCGAGCGTTTCGCCGCCTGGACGCTCCTCGAGCTCGACCTCGTCACCGGCCGGACCCACCAGATCCGCGTCCACCTCGCCTCGATCGGGCATCCCGTGGCGGGCGACCCCGTCTACGCCACGGGCCTCGTGCGGCGCGGGCCGGAAGGGTTGGGGCGGCTGTTCCTCCATGCCTGGCGGCTGGAGCTGGCGGCGCGGTCGGGCGAGCGCCTCATCCGCGTCAGCGCGCCGCTGCCGCCGGAGCTGGAGGGGGTCCTGGCGGGGCTGCGCGCGAGCGACCCGGGGAGGGTGGCATGAGCAGAGAGCGCGGGCCGCGGGCGCGCCGCATCGCGCTGGGGGCACCGGGGGCGATGCTCGTCATCATCAGCGGCCCGTCCGGCGTGGGGAAGGACACGATCATCGCCGCGCTGCGTCGTCGGCCGCGCGATCCCGACTACCACTACGTGGTGACCTGCACGACCCGTGGGCCCCGTCCCGGAGAGGTGGACGGCGTGAGCTACCACTTCCTCGAAACCGGCGCGTTCACGGCGCTGCGCGACGGTGGCGAGCTGCTCGAGTGGGCGGAGGTTCACGGCAACTGGTACGGCACACCGAGGCGCCAGGTCGTGGACGCCCTGCGGGCGGGCCGCGATGTCATCCTGAAGATCGACGTACAGGGTGCCCAGGCGGTGAAGTCGCGCGTGCCCGACGCACTGCTCGTCTTCCTCGTGCCGCCATCGATGGAGGCGCTCTTCGCACGTCTCCGCTCACGCGCGACCGAGACCGCGGACGAGCTCGAGGTGCGCCAGCGGAACGCGGCCATCGAGCTGGCCCGGCAGGAGGACTACGACCACGTCGTGGTCAACGAGACCGGCCAGGTGGACCGGACGGCGCAGCGCATCGACGCGATCGTGGCGGCCGAGCGGGCCCGACACCCCAGGCGCCGGATCCGGCTCTAGTCACGATGGCTGCCGGGCGCCTCGTTGAGCTCGCGATCGACGCGGCGGGTGCCGCCGGAGGCCGGACCTACACCTACCACGTGCCGGAGCGACTGGCCGACCTCCTCGTCGGCGAGGCGGTGATGGTGGAGTTCGGTCGACGGCAGGTGCTGGCCATCGTCGTCGGCGAGGCCGAGGCGTCGCCGACGAACGTGGCCACGAAACCGGTCCTCGAGCGCGTGCGCAGCGACGGACCCCTCCTGCCGTCGCTGCAGCTGGCCCTCGCGCGGCACGTCGCGGGACACTATCTCGCCCCCGCCGCGCTCGTCGTCCGCGCCATGCTGCCGCCGGGCATGCTGGAACGGCTGGAGCTGGTCAGCAGGTGGATCGGCGCGACGCCGCCCCCCGCGGACGACGCCGTGCTGTCGCGGATCGCCGCCTCCGGTCCGCTCGGCATCGCCGTGCCGCGCCTCGTGGGGCAGGGGAACCGGGCGGCGCTGCTGCGGCGCCTGCACTCGGAGACGGCCGCCGGACGCCTGTCGCTCGAGTGGCAGCTGCGGCCGCCCGACGTGCGCCGGCGCTACGAGCGACGCGCCCGCCTCACCGACCGCGGCCGGGAGGTCGCCGCGCTCCTCGCCGCCGGGGAGCGCCCACCCGGACGACCGCTCGGCCCCCGACAGGCGGCCCTCATGACCGAGCTGGCGACGCTCGTGGCGGGGGCATCGGCACCCACCGCCGCCCTCGCCGAACGGCATGGTGCCGGCGGCTTGGCCGGGCTGGTGCGCCGCGGCGACGTGGAGCTGCAGACGGTCGTCGTGGAGCGGCGTCCGCTGGCGGGGCGCGAGCGAGAGGTGCGGGCCATCCCCGAGACGGCGGATCTCGCGCCCGACCAGGCTGCCGCGGCCGACGCGATCGGGGCGGCCGTGCGCGGAAGGAGCCCGGAGGCGTTCCTGCTGGAAGGCGTGACCGCCTCGGGCAAGACGGCCGTCTACGTGGCGGCCATCGCGGCCGCGCTCCAGGTGGGACGCGGCGCGCTCGTGCTCGTGCCCGAGATCGCCCTGGCGGCGCCCCTGCTCGATCGGTTGCGCACGGAGCTGCACACGGACGTGGCCATCCTGCACAGCGGCCTCGGCGACGGCGAGCGCGCCGACGAGTGGCAGCGCATCCGGGCCGGTGGAGCAACGGTCGTGGTGGGCACGCGGCTGGCGGTCCTCGCGCCGCTGGCCGACCCGGGCGTCGTGGTCGTCGATGAGGAGCATGATCCCGGCTACAAGTCCGACCGGACGCCGCGCTACCAGGCCCGCGACCTCGCCCTCGTGCTGGGTCGCTTGGCCGCTGCGCCCGTCGTCCTGGGCAGCGCCACGCCCGACGTCGCCAGCGTCGGCCGGGCCGAGGCCGGGGAGTTCCGCCGTCTGACGCTGCCGGAGCGCGTCGCCGGCCGTGCCGCGGCGGTCGAGGTCGTCGACCTGCGGGCGGAGCTCGCGGCGGGCAATCGATCGCTGCTCTCCCGTCCATTGGCCGACGCGCTGGGCAGCCTCGACACGGCCGCCGGGGAGCGCGCCATCCTGGTCCTCAACCGTCGGGGCAGCGCCAGCGTCGTCATCTGCCGCGATTGCGGCTACGTGCAGGTCTGCCCCGAGTGCCGTCGGCCCCTCGTCTTCCACGCCGTGGGCATGGCCCTGCGCTGTCATCACTGCGGCGCGACCGCGCCGCCTGCGACGCGCTGCCCGGCCTGCGCCTCCCCCCGCATCCGCTATCTCGGCGGCGGCACCGAGCGCCTTGAACGCGAGGTCGCCGAGCGTTTCCCCCTCTTGCGAGTGGGCCGGCTCGATCGCGACGTGGTCGAGCGCAAGGGCGCCGCCGAGTCGGTCGTAGACGCCTTCACCGACGGCGCGATCGACGTCCTGGTCGGCACGAGCCTCGTCACCAAGGGTCTCGACGTGCCGGGGGTGACGCTCGTCGGCGTCGTCTCCGCCGACATCGCCCTGAGCCTGCCCGACGAGCGCGCCGCAGAACGGACGTACCAGCTGTTGCGGCAGGCGGTGGGGCGGGCCGGCCGCGGCGACCGCGCCGGACGCGCCATCGTGCAGACGTACCTGCCGGAGCATCCGGTCATCCGCGCGGTGGCCTCGGGCGACGCGTCGGTCTTCTATCAGGACGAGCTGGCCGTCCGACGTGCCTTCGGCTCCCCACCCTTCGGTGCCCTGGTGAAGCTCACCGTCGCGCTGGAGGATCGGGCCGCAGCCGAGGCCGAGGGCCGGCGTTTGGCGACGGCACTCCGCGAACGCGCCGCGGCCGCCGGAAGCGACACCGTCGTTCTCGGGCCCGCACCCGCCTACATCGCCCGCCGGGCCGGGCGCTGGCGGTTCCACCTGGTCCTGCGCGGGAGCGATCCGTTGGCCACGCTGGGTGGCGACCCGGGCCCGCCATGGAGCGTGGACGTCGACCCCGAGAGCCTGCTCTGAGCGCGGTTCGCCCTATACTCCCGGCCATGAGCGTCCGACCCATCGTCACCCTCGGTGACCCGCGCCTGCGCCTCAAGGGCCAGCCCGTGGACAGCTTCGGCAAGGTCCTCCACGAGTTGCTCGACGACCTGACCGAGACGATGCGCCACGCGCCGGGCGTGGGGCTGGCCGCGCCGCAACTGGGCGAGGCGCTCCAGGCGTGTGTCATCGAGATCGAGGATCGGCTCCACGAGCTGGTCAACCCGCGTATCGTGCGCGCTGACGGCGACGACCGCGACCTGGAGGGCTGCCTCTCGATCCCGGGTTACGTGGCCTACGTGACGCGCCGCGAGAAGGTCTGGGTGGTCGCGCAGAACCGCTTCGGGCGGAAGATCAGGGTGGCGGGTAGTGGCCTCCTCTCGCGGGCCCTGCAGCACGAGCTGGACCATCTCCAGGGCAAGCTCTACATCGACTACCTGGACTCCCTCGAGGACCTGATCCCGGTGGCGCAGGCGCGGGCCGGCGACGACGTGGCGGCCGAGGAGCCCTCGCCGCTGTTCGCGTGACCGTCCGGCGTCGCGCCGTCTTCCTCGGCAGCGGCGCCTTCGGGGTCCCCGTCCTCGAGGCACTCGCCGCCGCACCCGAGGTCACGCTGGTCGGGGTCGTCACCGCGCCGTCCCGACCAGCCGGCCGCGGGCACCGGCAAACCGACTCGCCCGTGGGCGTCCGCGCCCGGGTGCTGGGCTTGCCGACGCTGGCGCCGGAGCGCCTGCGGGCGCCGGACGCTGTGAGCGCCGTGGTCGCCCTTGCCCCCGAGCTGCTCGTGCTGGCCGACTACGGGCAGCTGGTGCCTCCCACGCTCCTCGACGTGCCCCGGCACGGGGCATTGAACCTCCATCCCTCGCTCCTGCCGCGGCACCGCGGGGCCGCGCCGATCCCGGCGGCCATCCTCTTCGGCGACCTCGAGGCCGGCGTCACGCTGATGCAGATGGACGCGGGGCTCGACAGCGGGCCGATCGTCGCCCAGCGACGGATGCCGTTGAACGGTCGCGAGACGGCCCCGCAGTTGGAGGCGGCGCTCGCCGTCCTCGCGGCGGAGCTGCTGGCGACCTCGCTACGCGCCTGGATCGCCGGGGAGCTGCCGGCCATCGCCCAGCCGGCCGCGGGAATCACGCTGACGCGCCCGCTGCGCCGGGAGGACGGGCGCCTGGATCCGCACCTGACGGGCGCGGAGTTGGAGCGCCGGGTGCGTGCCCTGCAGCCCTGGCCGGGCACCTTCGCCGAGACCGACGCAGGACGGCTCATCGTGTGGGCCGCACAGCCGGTCTCGGGGCCGGCCGCGGAGCCCGGCGCCATCGTCGCGGACGGCGACGGCTTGGCGCTCGGTGTGGCCGACGGCACGCTGCGCCTGCTCGAGGTCCAGCTCGGCGGTGGCCGGCGCATGAGCGGGGCGGAGCTGCGCCGCGGACACCCGGACCTCGCCGGCAGCCGCATCCACCTGGCGGCGCTAGGATGAACCCCCTGATGCCGGCCGACACCCTCTCCACGATCTCCGCCGGGGCGTTGCTGGCCACGCCGCGAGCGGGCGCCCGCGATACCCGTCCCGGTCTCGCCGGGGTGGACCCGGACGCCCTGGCCGCGTGGATGCTCGGGCGAGGCGAGGCCGCCTACCGCGCCCGCCAGGTGGCCGACTTCCTGTGGGGCCGGGGTGCCGTCTCCTTCGAGGAGATGCGCACGCTGCCCGCCGCTCTCCGAGACGGGCTCGGGGCCGCATTCCGCGCGGATACGCTCGTGGAGACCACCGTGCTACCGGCCGATGCGGGCCTGACCGAGAAGGCCCTCCACCGGCTCGACGACGGCCGGCTGGTGGAGTCCGTGCTGATGCGCTATCCGGCCCGGGACGGGCTGCGCGAGCGGAACACCGTGTGCATCTCCAGCCAGGCGGGTTGTGCGGTGGGTTGCCCCTTCTGCGCCACGGGCGAGCTGGGCTTCTTACGTGATCTGGAGACCGCCGAGATCGTCGACCAGGTGCGCTTCTGGCGCCGGCGCCTGGCGCCGCTGGGGGACCGCGTCACCAACGTCGTCTTCATGGGCATGGGCGAGCCGCTGCTGAACGCCGAGCGGGTGCTGGCCGCAGCGGCAGCGCTCAGTGACCGGTGTCGTTTCGGCCTGGGCGCCCGTCACATCACCCTGTCCACGAGCGGCGTCGTGCCCGGCATCGAGCGCCTCACCGCGTTGCGGCCGCAGTACACGCTGGCCGTCTCGTTGCATGCCGCGCGACCGGCCCTGCGCGACGTCCTCGTGCCGCTCAACCGACGCTACCCCGTGGGCGAGGTCGTGCGCGCGGCGACGGCCTATGCCGACGCGACCGGTCGGCGGATCAGCTACGAGGTCGTGCTGATCGACGGCATCAACGACACGCCCCGCGACGCTGCCGAGATGGTCCGCCTCCTGCGCGGCCGCCTCGCCCACGTGAACCTGATCCCGATGAACCCGGTGGCGCACACCCCCTGGCGGCCCAGCCCACCCGAACGGCTCACCGCGTTCGCGGAGATCCTGCGCGCGGCCGGCCTGGCCACGACGATCCGGCGCAACCGGGGCCTCGAGATCGGCGCCGCGTGCGGCCAGCTGGCGGCCGAGCAGGCGGATGCACCGACGCCCGCGGCGGTCGGCCGCCGCCGCGAGCGCCTGGAGCGCGAGAGCGCGGCGGCGCTCGCCGGAGGCGACGCCTGATGGCCCCGCCGATCATCGCCGCGAGCATCCTGACGGCCGACTTCGGCAACCTCTACAGGGTGGTCCGCAAGCTCGAGCGGGCGGGCGTGGATCGCATCCACCTCGACGTCATGGACGGGCACTTCGTGCCCAACCTCACCTTCGGACCGGACGTCACGGCCGCCATCCGGCGCCTGACGGATCTGCCGCTTGACGTGCACCTGATGATCGCTCAGCCCTCGCTCTTCGTGGACCGCTTCCTGCGCGCCGGCGCGGATTCGATCACCTTCCACGTCGAGGCGCCGGAGCCGGAGCCGGCGAAGCGCGAGGCGCTCGAAGCGATCCGTGCTGCGCGGCGCACAGCCGGCCTGGCCATCAGCCCCGGCACCCCGCTGGCGGCGGTCGAACCTTATCGCGAGCTGCTCGATATCGTCCTGGTCATGACCGTGGTGCCGGGGGCGGGCGGCCAGCGCTTCCTGCGCCACGAGGCCGTGAAGATCGCCGAGGCCCGCTCACTCCTGGCCGGCGGCACGGGCCGCGGCGAGGTCCACGTGGACGGCGGCGTGAACCGGGAGACCGCGCTGGCGGCGGGCGGCTTTGGGGCGGACGTCCTCGTCGTCGGCTCAGCGCTGTTCCAGCGCGGCCGTGACACGGCGCGCGAGGTGCAGCTCGTCCGCAGCCTGGTGGAGGAAGGGCGTCGACGCGCCGGCGACGGCCTCGATGCCGGGACGTCGGGGGAGTGGCGCGTGGTGGCCCAGCTCGGCCGATCCGAGGCGGAGGAGCTGACGCGCCGGATGGAAGCGGCTGGCGTGGAGGCGATCCTGGTCCCCTCGTTCGCCAACGGCGAGGTCGGTGGCGGGGAGCGTATGGTGCTGGTGCCCGCAGCCGCCGAGTCTCGTGTGCGCCGGGCGATGGGCCTCGGCGGGCGCAAGGACGAGCCGTGAGCCCGTCGGCCGGCTTCAGTCAGGCGGCGGTCTGAGCCATGCGCCTCCTGCTGCAACGGGTCGGTCGCGCCGCGGTCCTCGTCGACGGGGCCACTGTCGGTGAGATCGGCCCCGGCCTCGTCGTCTTCGTGGGCGTGGGGCACGACGACGGGCCGGCCACGGCCGACGCGTTCGCCGACAAGGTGGCCGACCTGCGCATCTTCCGGGACGCGGACGGTAAGACGAACCGGAGCCTTATCGATGTGGGCGGCGAGGCCTTGGTCATCAGCCAGTTCACGCTCTACGCCGACACCCGCAAGGGACGCCGGCCGTCGTTCCTCGATGCGGCGCCGCCCGACCTCGGAACCGCACTCTACGGGCGCTTCGCCGACGCCCTGGCCGGCCGTGGCGTGCGCGTGGCCCGGGGCGTCTTCGGCGCGGAGATGGTCGTCGAGCTGGCCAATGACGGACCGATGACCATCTGGCTCGACTCAGCGGCCCCCTGAGGGGTACGGAACGACCCGGGCGGCGCGCCCGGGTCGCTGGCGGCGAGGCCCGGCCTGGATGGCCGGCGCCCGTTCAGACGGTCTTGCGGACCGTGCGCCGGCAGCGCGTGCAGACGAGCGCGACGACCTTCGTGCCGCCGCGCTCCAGGCGCAGGGGCTGGAGGTTCGGCTGGTAGCGGCGGTGCGCGCGGACGCGGTTCATGCCGATCGACTGGGCGTTGAAGCCGCCCATCGAGACCTTGCCGCAGAGGGCGCAGGAGCGGGCCATGGGACCTCGTTCGTTGGTGGATTCGGGGGTGCGGCTCACGCTCGGGCCGGACGGCTGGGTACTATAGCATGCGTCGCACGCCCGGCCGGGCGGAGGGCCAGGAAGGAGTCGCAGCAGGTGGTCGATGAGCCGGTGCCCGGGCGCGGGCTGGTGACGCGTCGGGCCGTGGGCGAGATCGCACGACGGGCGGCCATCGGTTCGTACGGGGTGGTCGCCGTGAGTGGCCCGCGTCCGTGGCACACCGCCCTGGCGTGGATCGGCCGCGCGACGCCCGGCGTGCGCGTCCGGCTGGGCCCGCCTCTGCGGATCGACCTGTACCTTGGCATCGCCCGCGGCGTGCCCGTCGCGGAAGTGGCGCGCAACGTCGACACGGCGGTGCGCTACGCCGTCCGCCAGGCGGTCGGGCGGGACGTGGACGAGCTGGCCATCCACGTCGATCGGTTGGGCCTGGCCTCCACGCGGCGTCCCGTGGCGGACGAGCCTTCGGCGGCGGCGATGGACGAGACGACCGCCGAGACGACGGAGACGGTGGAGACGGCGAGGCAGTGAGCCGGCGGTCCTGTGACGGGGGCGCCCTCCTCGACGGCTTTCGTGCCGCGGTCGCCCACTTCGAGATGCACGTGGACGAGATCAACGCCCTCAACGTCTTCCCCGTCCCCGACGGGGACACCGGCTCGAACATGCTGGCCACCCTGCGTGCCGCGGTCGAGGAGGCAGGCGGGCTCTCGGGCGAGGAGCGGCATGTGGCGCGCGTGGCCGAGGCCATCGCCTTCGGGGCGCTGATGGGCGCCCGGGGGAACTCGGGCGTCATCCTCTCGCAGATCTTCCGCGGCATGGCGGCCAGCCTGGAGGGCAAGCGCCGCTTCAACGGCCTCGACCTCGCACAC
>JBGPMJ010000021.1:0-15051 GCA_041486935.1 Candidatus Limnocylindria bacterium
CCGAGGTTCTCCGGCCGGGAGAAGAAGGCGAAGACCCGAGCGAGTGACGCCGGGACGGTCTGACTGGTGCTGAGCGTGCGCGTGCGGGCCATGGCCCCATTCTCGTCCAGTTGGCCCGGGTTCGGCGCGCGTGGCCCGCCGAAGGTCGGTACCATGCACGCCAACTCCAGGCCCAGTCGGGCACTCACCGCGTCGCCCCGCGCGGCGGCGCCGACTGCCCGACCCATGACGCAGGAGGCCGATGCCTAAGTCACCGCGGCGCGCAGAGCCCTACTCGGTAGCTGTGCCCACGGACGCCGCGGACCTCGCCGCCATGCGGCGGCGCTTGGCCGAGCTGGAGGGCGGGGAGCTCGAGCGGCTCCGCGCCGAGAAGGTCCAGGACGCCCTCTACCGCATCGCCGACACAGCCAGCTCGATCCACGAGATGGCCGAGTTCTACCTGGCCATGCACGCCATCGTCGGCGAGCTGATGAACGCCGAGAACTTCTACATCGCGCTCTACGACGAGGAGCGCCAGCTCCTCAATTTCCCCTATTACGTGGACAGCCTCGACCCGGACCCTCCGGATCCCGCCATCTGGGACCCGATCGGGACCGGCAATGCCGCAGGCATCACGGCGTACACGCTCCGCCGCGGGGCGCCGCTCCTCCTCGACGCAGCCGCGTATTGGGAGCTGGTCGAGCGCGGTGAGATCCAGGCGACCGGCGGTCAAACACATGGCGAATCAGGCTGGCTCGGCGTGCCCCTCAAGGCGGCGAGCGGGACGCTCGGCATCGTCGTCGTCCAGGACTACCATCGCCGGCTCTCCGAGGCGGACCGGGACCTGCTGGTCTTCGTCGGCCAGCACATCGCGACCGCGCTCAGCCGTGCCCGGGCCATCGAGGAGACGCGCGAGCGCAACGCCGAGCTGGCCGTCATCAACGAGATCGGCGACGCCCTCGCCCGGCAGCTCGACTTCCAGGCCATCATCGACCTCGTCGGAGAACGCGTGCGCGCCATCTTCGAGGTCGCGACCGGCTACATCGCGCTGTACGACCCCGGCAGCAGCATCATCTCCTTCCCGTATTTCATCGACGAGGGAGAGCGGATCCATCCGGAGTCGTGGGCGCTGGGCCCGGGCCTCACGTCCACCGTCATCAACTCGCGCCGCCCGCTGCGCCTCGGTACCGTGGCGGAATCGGCGGAGTACGCGGCCATCACCGTCGGGAGCGACACCGCCGAGTCGTGGCTCGGCGTGCCGATCGTGGCCGGCGACCGAGTCCTGGGCGTCATCGGGTTGGAGCGGCTGGAACAGCACGCCTTCGATGAGTCCGATGAGCGCCTGCTCGCCACGCTCGCCTCGAGCATGGGCGTTGCGCTCGAGAACGCCCGCCTCTTCGACGAGACGAAGCGCCTCCTGGCCGAAACGGACGAGCGGGCCGCCGAGCTGGCGATCGTCAACGAGATCGGCGCCGCGCTCGCCAAGCAGCTCGACTTCGGGGCCATCATCGAGCTGATCGGCGCGCGGATCTCGGCGATGTTCACCGCGCGCTCGATGTTCATCGCACTCTACGACCCGAATACCCGCCTGATCAGCTTCCCATTCGACCTGATGGAGGGTCGGCCCGTCCACACCGATCCGTTCGAGCTCGGCCTCGGGCTGACGTCGATCGTCATCGAAACCGGCCAGCCGCTGGTCCTCCGGACGCGCGAGGAATCCGCCGCTCGGGGTGTTGTGGCATCCGGCCTCGACTCAGAATCGTGGCTCGGCGTCCCGATCCTCGCCGGTGACCGCGTCCTCGGTGTCATCGGGATCGAAAGTGTGGAGCAGGCGGCATACGACGACGCCGACGCCCGCCTGCTGGGAACGCTCGCCTCGAGCATGGGCGTCGCTCTCGAGAACGCGCGGCTCTTCGATGAGACGAAACGCCTCCTGGCCGAGACGGACCAGCGCGCCGCGGAGCTGGCTCTGGTCAACGAGATCGGCTCCGCGCTGGCCAAGCAGCTCGACTTGGCGGCCATCATCGAGCTCGTCGGCGAGCGACTGCGCCAGCTGTTCGCTACCTCGGACATGGTGATCGGGCTGACGACGAGGGATACGACTCAGATCAAATTCCCCTATGTCGTCCAGCAGAACCAGCGACTGGAGGTTGAACCGATCGAGCTGGGCGAAGGCCTGTCGTCGAAGGTCATCCGCGAACGACGAGCCCTGCGCCTCGGAACGGACGAGGAGCAGCAGGCCAACGGCGTGATCTGGTTCGGAAGCGTGCCGACGCAGTCCTTTCTCGGCGTGCCGATCCTCGCCGGCGACGACGTGATCGGTGTCCTCGCGCTCGAAAGCCTCGAGGTCAACGCCTTCGACGAGGCCGATGAGCGGTTGTTGAGCACCCTCGCGTCGAGCATGGGAGTGGCGCTGGAGAACGCACGCCTCTTCGACGAGACGAAACGGCTGCTGGCCGAGACCGACCAGCGCAACGCGGAGCTTGCGCTGGTCAACGAGATCGGCCTGGCGTTGGCCAAACAGCTCGACTTCGAGGCCATCATCGAGCTGGTCGGCGACCGACTGCGGGCCATCTTCGAGGCCCAGGCGCGCGACATGTTCGTGGCCGTCTACGACCACTCCTCGAACCAGATCACCTTCCCGTACGACATCGACAGCGGGAAGCGCGTCCAGAGCGAGCCGATCGAGCTTGGCCAGGGACTCACCTCGATCGTCATCCGCACCAATCGCCCGGTGAGGTTCGGCACCCTCGCCGAGCAGCTGGCCATGGGCGGAATCGTCCCGGATGGCTCAGGTAGTCAGAGCGAATCGTGGCTCGGCGTCCCTATCGCAGTCGGCCCCCACATGACGGCCGTCATCGTCCTCGGCAACGTCGAAAAGAACGCCTACAGCGAGGCCGACGAGCGCCTCGTCTCGACGGTCGCCTCGAGCATGGGCGTCGCCCTGGCCAACGCGCGCCTGTTCGACGAGACGAAGCGGCTGCTGGCCGAGACCGACCAGCGCGCCGCCGAACTGGCCCTGATCAACGAGATCGGCACCGCCCTCGCGGCGCAGCTGGACTTCCAGGCCATCACCGAGTTGGTCGGCGAGCGCGTGCGCGGCCTGTTCGAGGCCCGCTCCATCTTCATCGCGCTCTACGACCCGACGACGAACATGATCGAGTTCCCGTACGAGGTCGAGGAAGGCGAGCGGTATCACACCGATCCCTTCGAGCTCGGCGAGGGGCTGACGTCGATCGTCATCAAGACCCGCCAGGTGCTCCTTGCGGGTACCTATGACGAGATCGTGGCGCTCGGGGCGCTCGTCATGGGCGGGAAGGACGAGTCGTGGCTCGGCGTCCCCATCCTGGCCGGCGACCGCGTCCTCGGCGTCATCGCGCTCGAGAGCGTCAAGCAACACGCCTTCAGCGACGGAGACGCCCGGCTCCTCGCGACCCTCGCATCGAGCATGGGCGTGGCGCTGGAGAACGCGCGCCTCTTCGACGAGACCAAGCGCCTGCTGACCGAGACCGACCAGCGCGCCGCCGAACTGGCCATCATCAACGGCGTCCAGCAGGGCCTGGCGGCCGAGCTGGACATGCAGGCGATGTACGACCTCGTGGGCGACAAGATCCAGGAGATCTTCGACGCCCAGGTCGTAAGGATCGGGATCGCCGACCGTGCGGCCGGACTCGTCCGGTTTCCCTACACGATCGAGCGCGGAGTTCGCTTCCCCGACTTACCGCGACCGTTCGGCGGTATCCGTGGCTACGTCCTCGATACTCGACAACCGCTTCTCATCAACCGTGATCTGCGGGGGTGGGCGGCCGAGCATGGCTTCGAGCTCAGCATCATTCAAGGCGAGGAGCCGAAGGCCGCGCTCTGGACACCACTGATCGCGGGGAACGAGGCCCGCGGTTTCATCTCGCTCCAGAACCTCGACCGCGAGGACGCCTTCTCCGACGCCGACGTCCGGCTCCTGTCAACTCTTGCGGCCAGCCTGAGCGTTGCGCTCGAGAACGCCCGGCTCTTCGACGAGACGAAGCGCCTCCTGACGGAGACCGACCAGCGCGCCGCCGAGCTGGCCATCATCAACGGCGTCCAGCAGGGCCTGGCTTCCGAGCTCGACATGCAGGCCATGTACGACCTCGTTGGCGACAAGATCCAGGACATCTTCGACGCCCAGGTCGTCGACATCGGCATCTACGACAAGGATGCCGGCCTGATGCGCTTCCCCTACACCATCGAGCGCGGCGTTCGCTTCCCGGACGAGCCGATGACGCTCATCGGCTTCCGTCGCCACGTCATGGACAGCGGCGAGCCGCTGCTCGTCAACCGGGATGCCGGGCGGCTGGCCATCGAGTACGGACAGCCGATGGCGATCCAGGGCGAACCGAGTCAGGCGTCGCTCTTCGCCCCCCTCATCGTCGGCGGCGAGACGACGGGGGTCATCTCGATCCAGAACCTCGACCACGAGGACGCCTTCAGCCAGTCCGACGTGGACCTGCTGAAGACGCTGAGCGCCAGCCTGAGCGTGGCCCTGGAGAACGCGCGCCTCATCGACGAGACGCGCCAGCGCGCGGCCGAGCTGGCCATCATCAACAGCGTCCAGCAGGGCCTTGCCGCCCAGCTCGAGATGCAGGCTATGTACGAGCTCGTCGGCGACAAGATCCAAGAGATCTTCGACGCCCAGGTCGTCGACATCGCGATCCACGACGACGAGACGGGCCGGCTCCGCTTCCCCTACACGATCGAGCGTGGGGTGCGCTTCCCGGACGAGGCGATCGAGCTGATCGGCTTCCGGCGCCACGTCATCGAGACCGGACGACCGCTGCTCATCGACGACTTCCAGGCGCGGGCGCCCGAGTTCGCCAATCCGCCCGTCATCTCCGGCGAACCGCCCAAGTCGGCGCTCTACGTGCCCTTCAACGTCTCCGGCGACACGGTCGGCGTCATCTCGCTCCAGAACCTCGACCGCGAGGGAGCCTTCAGCAAGTCGGACCTCGAGCTGCTGACGACGCTGGTGGCGAGCCTGACGGTCGCCCTGGAGAACGCCCGGCTGATCGACGAGACGCGACAGCGGGCGGCCGAGCTGGCCATCGTCAACAGCGTCGGCCAGGCGCTGGCCGGTCAGCTCGACCTCGATCGACTCATCGACGACCTCGGCGACCAGATGCACGTCACCTTCGACGCGGATCTCGTTTACGTCGCACTCCACGATCGTGAGTCGGACCTCATCGAGTTCGCCTACTACAGTGAGAGCGGCGTCCGCGTGCCCCAGCCGCCGATGCGCTACGGCGAGGGATTGACGTCCCAGATCCTCCAGACGAAGACGCCGTTGCTGCTCAACCAGGAGGCGCAGTTCGAGGGCATCGCGCGCGTCGGCACCAAGGCCAGCTCGTACCTGGGCGTGCCGATCGTGGCGGCGGACGAGGCCATCGGCGTGATCAGCGTGCAGAGCACGACCGAGAGCGGGCGGTTCGGCGAGGCCGACCAGCGCCTGCTGGGCACACTCGCCGCGAACGTCGGCGTGGCCATCCAGAATGCCCGCCTCTATCGCGATGCGCAGCGCCAGGCTGGCGAGATGTCCGCCCTGGCCGAGGTCAGCGCCGAGATCTCCGCCATGCTCGACCTTGGCTCCGTCCTCGAGCGCATCGCCGACCGGGCCCAGACGCTGCTGACCGCCGACACGAGCGCGGTCTTCCTGGCCGACGAGGGGGGCCAGGTCTTCCGGCCGTTCGTCGCGCTCGGCTCCTTTGCCGACGCCGTCATGGCCGACACCGTCCAGATCGGCGTGGGGATCATCGGCGACCTGGCGCGGCGTGGCGAGGCCGAGATGGTCAACGACGTCGCCAGCGACAGTCGCACGGTGGCCATCCCCGGGACCGAGGGCGATGACGTCGAGTACCGGCTCATGGCGGCGCCGCTGCGCTCCCGTGGCCAGGTCATCGGCATGATGGCCATCTGGCGCTCGGCGCCGGGCGTCGCCTTCACATCGGCCGACCTGGAGTTCCTCGTCGGCCTCGCGCAGCAGGCCGCCATCGCCATCCAGAACGCACGCCTCTTCGAGGAGGGCCGCGCGGCCCAGGAGGCCGCCGAGCAGGCGAACCAGGCCAAGAGCACCTTCCTGGCCGCCATGAGCCACGAGATCCGGACGCCGATGAACGCCATCATCGGCATGAGCGGCCTGCTCATGGAGACGCCGCTCAGCGACGAGCAGCGCGACTTCGCGGAGACCATCGACACCTCCGCCGAGGCGCTCCTGACGATCATCAACGACATCCTCGACTTCTCGAAGATCGAGGCGGGCAAGATCGAGCTGGAGGCCCATCCCTTCGCGCTGGGGCCGTGCATCGAGGGCGCCCTCGACGTGCTCGCGCCGGCCGCAGCGGCGAAGGGCATCGAGCTCGCCTACGCCTTCGACGACGAGCTGCCCCGCGCCATCTCGGGCGACGCCGGCCGCCTGCGCCAGATCGTGCTCAACCTCCTGTCGAACGCGGTGAAGTTCACCGAGCACGGCGAGGTGGTCCTGCGGGTCACCGGCAACAAGGTGGCCGTGCGCGCCCACGGCTCCGGGCTCGACCGCTGGGAGATCGTGGCCGAGGTACGCGACACCGGCATCGGCATCCCGCCGGAACGGATGCATCGCCTGTTCCAGTCGTTCAGCCAGGCCGACGTTTCGACCAGTCGCCGCTACGGCGGCACCGGCCTCGGACTTGCCATCAGCCGCCGTCTGGCGGAGCTCATGGATGGCACGATCGCGGCGGAGAGCACGGGCGTCGAGGGCGAGGGAAGCACATTCCGGCTGACGATCCACGCCAACGAGGCGTCCGACCGCGACCTGCCGCAGGCGCGCAGCGGCCCCCTGCCGGAGCTCGTG
Organism: Candidatus Limnocylindria bacterium; assembly: GCA_041486935.1. Lineage (GTDB taxonomy): Bacteria > Chloroflexota > Limnocylindria > Limnocylindrales > CSP1-4 > CSP1-4. Next base: position 6,839 of record JBGPMJ010000021.1, read on the forward strand.
GGGCGGCGCGCCGTCGTCGTCGACGACAACGCCACGAACCGGCACATCCTGGTGGCACAGATCGCGCGCTGGGGGATGACGGCCCGCGAGACGCCACTCCCGAGCGAGGCGCTCGGATGGATCGCGGCCGGCGAACGGTTCGACATCGCCCTCATCGACATCGCCATGCCCGAGATGGATGGCTACGCGCTCGCTGAGCGGCTTCATGCCGCACCGGGTGCCGCTTCGCTGCCGATCGTCGTCCTGTCGTCGGTGGGCAATCGCGATCGCGAGGCACCCGACATCGCGGCCTTCCTGACGAAGCCGGTCAAGCCCTCGTCGCTCCACGACGCCCTCGTGACCGTCCTCGTCGGCCGCGAGCCCGCGGCCCCGACGCGCGCGACCGAGCGACCGGGCATCGATGGCGAGCTCGCCTCACGCCATCCGCTGCGCATCCTGCTCGCCGAGGACAACCCGGTCAACCAGAAGCTCGCCATCCGATTGCTGGCGCAGATGGGCTACACGGCGGACGTCGCCGGCAACGGGCTCGAGGCCATCGCCGCGCTGGGAGCTGCGCCGTACGACGTCATCCTCATGGACGTCCAGATGCCGGAGCTGGACGGCCTGGAGGCCACCCGGCGGATCCGCGCGGCGCGGCCGGCGGGCGACGGGCCGTGGATCGTGGCCATGACCGCGAACGCCCTGGCCGGCGACCGCGAGGCATGCCTCGCGGCGGGCATGAACGACTACGTCTCGAAGCCGATCCGGCCGGCCGCCCTGGCCGTCGCCCTTGCGGCCGCGCCGGCCACAGGAGGGCATGATGCCTGACGAGCCCATCGACGCCGCCGTCCTCGCCGAGCTGCTCGAGACCGTCGGCGGCGATCGCGACTTCCTGGCCGAGCTGGTCGAGACGTACCTCGCCGACAGCCCGAACCTCTTCGCCGAGCTGCGCGTCGCCTTGTCGAGCGGCGACGCGGCCGGTGCCCGTCGGGCGGCCCACACGCTCAAGTCGACGAGCGCGAGCTTCGGTGCCCAGGGCCTCGCAGCGCAGTGTCGCGAGATCGAAGGTGCGGCCGGCGCGGGGGACCTTGTCGGCCTCGACGAGCGCATCGAGCTGGCCGCTGCGAGCTACGAGCGGGTGGAGGCGGCCCTCCGCGCCGCCGTTACGGCAGGCGGACCAGCGTGAGCGACGAAGGCGGGCGGATCCTCGTCGTCGACGACACGCGCCTCAACCGAAGCATCCTGGCCCGCGCGCTCGAGACCCAGGGCCACGAGGTCGTCGAGGCCGACAACGGCCGGGTGGCCATGGACCTGCTCGAGGCGGCGGACGCCTCGGGCATCGACGTCGTCCTGCTCGACCTCGAGATGCCCGAGATGGACGGCTACGAGACGCTCCGGCGGATCAAGGCCACAGAGGCGATCGCGCACCTGCCGGTCATCGTCATCTCCGCCGTCGACGAGCTCGACAGCGTCGTGCGCTGCATCGAGATGGGCGCCGCCGATTACCTGCCCAAGCCCTTCAACGCGGCCATCCTCCGGGCACGCCTGTCGACGTCGCTGGCCACGAAGCGCCTGCGCGATCTCGAGCGCGACTACCTCACCACGATCGACCGCCAGCGCTCCGAGCTGGCGCGCTTCCTCTCGCCCCAGGTCGCCGAACTCGTTTCGAGCGCCGATGGCGAGGCGCTGCTGGGCGGGCACCGGCGCGTCATCACGGCGGTCTTCAGCGACCTGCGCGGCTTCACCGCCTTCGCCGAGACGGCCGAGCCGGAAGAGCTGCTGGACATGCTGCGCGAGTACCACGCGGAGATGGGCCGGCTGGTCGTCGAGTACGGCGGCACCCTCGAGCATTTCGCCGGTGACGGCATCCTCGTCTTCTTCAACGACCCCGTGCCGCAGTCCGACCACGAGCAGCGCGCCGTGCGCATGGCGGTCGCCATGCGCGAGCGTTTCGAGGCCCTCCAGGGCCCATGGCGCAAGCGCGGCTACGAGCTCGGCTTCGGCGTCGGCATGGCGGTCGGCCACGCGACCCTCGGTCGCATCGGCTTCGAGGGCCGCTACGACTATGCGGCCCTCGGCACGGTCGTGATCATGGCCTCGCGGCTGTGCAGCGAGGCGCACGCCGGCCAGATCCTCCTCAACCAGCGCGCCTACGCCGCGGTCGAGGAGATCGTGGTCGGTGAGCCGGTGGGCGAGCTGGCGCTGAAGGGCTTCAGCCGACACGTGCCGGCCCACAACGTGCTGGGGTTGCGGCCCGGCGTCGGCGACGCCGGGCCTGGGGATGAGACTGCATGAGTGGCACTCATACAACCGCTCGTACCCCGTCACCGCCACCGCCGCGGTCCCTGCGCTAGGCTCACCCCGACGCGTCCGCCGGCCCCCAGCACGATGAGAGGTCCCCGATGAGACTCCAGGACAAGGTCGCCATCATCACCGGCGCGGGCGGCGGCATGGGCCGCGTCGCCTCCCAGCTCTTCGCCAAAGAGGGCGCAAGGATCGTCGTGGCCGAGTTCTCCGAGGCCGCCGGGCGCGAGACCGTGCGCCTCGTGGAGGAGGCGGGCGGCAAGGCCACGTTCGTCGCGGTCGACGTCTCGAAGGAGGCCGACGCCAAGGCGATGATCGACCACGCCGTCGCCACATACGGTCGGGTCGACGTCCTGTACAACAACGCCGGGATCATGCCCGAGGCCGACCACTCGGTCATCGACACCGACGTCGCGGCCTGGGACCAGGTCATGGCCGTCAACGTGCGCGGCGTCTTCCTCGGCTGCAAATACGCCATCCCGGTCATGCTCGCCCAGGGCTCGGGCTCGATCATCAACATCTCGAGCTTCGTCGCCCTGATGGGCTGTTCGAACCCCCAGGATGCCTATACGGCCTCCAAGGGCGCGGTCCTCGCCCTGACCAAGTCGCTGGCCGTTCAGTTCGGCCCCCGGGGTGTTCGTTCCAACGCCATCTGCCCAGGTCCCGTCGAGACGCCGCTGCTCATGGACTGGCTGGTCAAGGACGAGGAGGCCAAGCGGATCCGCCTCGCGCGCAACCCGACCGGCCGCTTCGGCAAGCCCGAGGAGATCGTCTACATGGCCATGTACCTCGCTTCCGACGAGTCGCGTTGGACGAACGGCGCCTCGCTGGTCGTCGACGGCGGAATCACCGTCAACTACTTCTAGGATCGGCGCCATGTCCGCCCCGACGGCCGGCGAGCGCCTCGTCACACTCGCCGAGATCGAGGCGGCCGCGGTCGGGCTGCGCGGCATCACCGTGGTCACGCCGTTGCTGCCGTTCGGCGTGGACGCATACCTCAAGCCGGAGTCGCTCCAGCCCATCGGCGCCTTCAAGCTGCGCGGCGCCTACCACGCCATCTCCTCGCTGTCCGCCGGGGAGCGGGCGGCCGGGGTGGTGGCCCATTCCAGCGGCAACCATGCGCAGGGCGTGGCGCGAGCGGCGCGGCTGCTCGGCGTGCGCGCCACGATCGTCATGCCCAGCGACGTCTCGGCCGTGAAGCTGGAGCGGACGCGGGCCGATGGCGCCGAGGTCGTGATCGTGGGCCCCTCGTCCGAGGAGCGGGCGAACCGGGCGGTCGAGCTGGCAGCCGAGCGTGGGCTCACGCCGATCCCGCCCTACGACGACCCGCGGATCATCGCCGGCCAGGGGACCGCAGGCCTCGAGATCGCCCGGCAGCTCGAGGCGCTGGGTGTTGCGGGGGCGTTCACCGTGCTCGTGCCGGTCGGGGGCGGCGGGCTTGCGAGCGGGGTGGCCACCGCCATCAAGTCGCTGCGCCCCGATGCCCGGGTCTACGGCGTGGAGCCAGCCCTCGCGGCCGACGCGCGCGACTCGCTGGCGGCCGGCCACATCGTGCGCTGGGATCCGGAGCTGGTCGGACGCACCATCGCCGACGGGCAACGCGGGGCGTCCATCGGTCGGCTGCCCTTCCTGCACCTGTCCCGCTACCTGAGCGGCATCCTGACCGTGGAGGAGGACGAGATCTGCCGGGCCATGGTTCGTGCCCAGCGCGAGGCGCGGCTGGTACTCGAACCGTCGGGCGCCACGTCGCTCGCCGCGCTCCTCTTCGCGCTGCCGGAGGATGCGCCGCGGCCGGTCGTCGCGCTGCTCTCCGGCGGCAACGTGGACCCGGCGCGCTACGGTGAGCTGATCGCCCGCGGCGAGGTCGCCGGCGGGTGAACGCGCCGGGCGGCACCGCGCCGGGCGGCACCGCGCAGGGCCGCGCCTTCGGCCGCCTCCGCGCCTGGGCACGCACGCCCGAGACCATCGGGCACGGCGGCCTCGTCTGGGGCGCCCTCGTCATCGGGCTCTTCATGCTCTTGGCGCCCGGCGCGCCACGGCCGGGCATCCTCCTCTCGTGCACCGTCCTCCTGGCCACGCTCCTGATCTCGCTGCGCATTCGGGTCGCGCCTCTCGCGGTCATCGTCATGGCCGTGGCTGGCCTCGGCGTGCGGATCGTGCTCGATGGCTCGGGCTTCTCCGACGTGCTGACGGTGACGAGCGCGGCGATCGCGCAGGTCCTGAACGGCCACAGCCCGTGGGGCGTGCTGTACCCGGAATCGGTTCCGCCCGGTGCGCCCTTCCCGTACGGCCCCATCGCGATCTTCTGGTACCTGCCGTTCCGGGAGACGCCGCGCATCATGGAGCTGGCCGGTTCGGGCCTCATCCTGGTCCTCCTGGCCTTGCGCGGCCGCCCGCTCGGACTCGCCATCTTCGCCTTCGCGCCCGCACTCGGGTCGCTCGCGACCGACGGCTCGAACGACACCTCCGCCTCGCTCCTCATCCTGGCCGCCAGCCTCGTTCTCCAGCGCTCCGTCTTCTGGGGTGGCGTGGCCCTGGCGTACGCGGCGGCCTTCAAGATCTACGCGCTGGCCTGGCTGCCCGCCCTGCTCTGGTGGGGCGGTCTGTCGGCGTTGATCGGTTTCGGGACGGCCTCGCTCGTCGTCTGGGGGCCGGCGCTGCTGGCCTGGGGGCCGGGCGCATTCATGGAGAGCTTCACGCTCTCGCAGTCGCTCCATGCGCAGGCCTACTACTCGCTGGGGTACGCGCTGCAGGGGGTGGGCGTCCAGGTGGACCCGGGGGCTCTCGAGCGGCTGCGGCTCGTTCTGGGCGGCATCGTCGCCGTTGTCGGAGCGCGGCTCGCACGCACGGGCCGGGCGGTCGTCGTGGCCGGCCTCGCGGTGTACCTCGTGACGCTGTACGCGGGCTGGTGGTCCACCTTCAGCTACCTGGCCGCGATCGCCCCGCTCGTCTGCTGGCACCTGGAAGACTGGGTGGGCCTCGGGGAGCGGCGGGTCCGCTGGCCGGGGGATCCCGTGGGGCGGGTCAGCGGTTGGGTAGACGCCCGGTGGCCGCTGCTCGCCGGCGCCCGCAGGGTGGTATGACCCGCGGGCATGCCAGACGCTGAAACCGTGCGTGCGTGCCTTGGCATGACCGCAGGGCATACCACAGACCCCTGTCGACGGCGCGACCGGAGTACCCTAGCCGCGCACCGCGCGGCCCCGCTGCGGGCCCCGGCGCGAGCTCCGACCAGCACCCCACCGAACACCACCGAGGCAGCCATGACTACCGAGCAGCGCGCCCCCGACACATCCATCACGGCCACGAAGATGCTCATCGGCGGCGAGCTCGTCGACGCTGCGGACGGCCAGATATTCGACGTCGGCAACCCGGCACGCGGCATGGTCATGGCCACGGCCCCGCTGGGCGGCAAGGAGGACGTGGACAGGGCGGTCAAAGCCGCCACGCACGCCTTCGAGGACCCGAAGGGCTGGTCGAGCTGGTCGGCCGCGAAGCGCGGCCGGACGCTACTGAAGCTCTCCCAGCTCGTCCAGCAAAACCTCGAGGAGCTGGCCCGGCTGGAGAGCCGCAACGGCGGCAAGCCCATCTCCGGCGCGCGTGGCGAGGTCCTCGGCGCGAGCCTGGTCTTCGAGTACTACGCCGGCGCCGCCAACAAGGTCTTCGGCGAGACGATCCCGGTCAGCAAGCCTGGCCTCGACTTCACCCTGTGCGAGCCGATCGGCGTGGTCGGGCTGATCGTGCCCTGGAACTTCCCCATGCTCATGGCCAGCTGGAAGATCGGGCCGGCGCTCGCGGCGGGCAACACGTGCATCCTCAAACCGGCCAGCTACACGCCCCTGACCGCCCTGCGACTCGGCGAGCTGGCGCTGGAAGCCGGCTTCCCACCCGGCGTCGTCAACGTCGTGACGGGGCCCGGCGGCACGGCCGGGGCTGCGCTCGCGGCCCACCCCGGGGTGGGCAAGATCGCCTTCACCGGCGAGACGACCACCGGCCAGGAGATCATGCGGCTGGCCTCGGGCACGATCAAGAAGGTGACCCTCGAGCTGGGCGGCAAGAGCCCCAACATCGTCTTCGCCGACGCCGACATCGAGCGCTTCGCAAAGGAGTCGCCCTACGCCGTCTTCGACAACGCCGGCCAGGATTGCTGCGCGCGCAGCCGCATCTTCGTCCAGCGCCCGGTCCACGAGCGGGTCGTCGAGCTCTTCGCCCAGGCCACCCGCAACGTCAAGGTGGGCAACCCGGCCGACGAGGCGACCGAGATGGGCAGCCTCATCAGCTTCAAGCAGCGCGACCGCGTGCTCGACTACATCGGCATCGGGCGGGAGGAGGGCGCCGAGCTGATCGTGGGCGGCACGGCCCCCGAGGGCGAGGCCTTCGCCGGCGGCGCCTACGTCCTGCCCACCGTCTTCGACAACGCCCGCAACGACATGCGCATCTGCGCCGAGGAGATCTTCGGCCCGGTCGTCTCGATCATCCCCTTCGACTCCGAGGAGGAGGCCGTGCGCATGGCCAACGACACGCCCTACGGCCTGTCGGGCTCCATCTGGAGCCGGGACATCGGGCGCGCGCTGCGGGTCGCCAAGGGGATCCGGGCCGGCGTGCTCTCGGTCAACTGCAACAGCTCCGTGCACACCGAGGCGCCCTTCGGCGGCTACAAGATGTCCGGCATCGGCCGCGAGCTGGGCATGCACGCCATCGACATGTACACCGAGCTCAAGAACGTCTACGTCGACCTGAGCTAGCGGGCAGCCAGTTCGGAGTGCGAGAATGGCGCTGCGCCCGCCCGGGGGGGCGCAGCGCAGTTGGGGGGCCGACCCGATGTCATCCCCACAGATCGACGCCCGTCCCACCGTCGCGCCGCTGAGGCTCGCCCGCTTCGCGGCCGCGTTCTTGGTCGGGGTCGGGCTCCTCGTCCTCGCCGGCTGGGCCCTCGACATCCCCCCGGCCAGGAGCGTGGTCCCGGGGACGATCAGCATGAAGGCCAACACGGCGGTCTCGTTCGTCCTGGTCGGCATCGGCATCTGGCTGGTCACGGGCGGGCGCGCCGGGCAGCGAGCGTACCTCGCCGGACGCCTGCTCGGCTTGGCCGTGGCGGCCGCCGGGGTCCTGAACCTGGCCGAGTACGCGTTCGGGGTCGACCTCGGCATAGACCAGCTCCTGTTCATCGACCACGACGCTGCGACAGCCTATCCGGGCCGGATGTCCCTGCTCACCGCGCTGGCCTTCATGGCCGCCGGGACCGCCCTGGCCTTCATCGATGCCCGGCCGCGGGTCGGCTGGCCGGCCGGCCTGATGGCCATCGCCGCGGGCGGCGTGGGCTACGTGGCGCTCGTGGGCTACGCGCTTGGCGTCGACGTGGTCGGTGTCCTCACGCTCCAGAACGTCGCGATCAATACCGGCGTCACGCTCGTCGTGGTCTCCTTCGGCATCCTGGCCACACGACCCGACCGCGGCCTGGGCAGGCTGCTGTACGGCCCGGGCCCGGGCCCGCTCCTGTTCCGGCGCCTGCTGCCCGTCGCGATCGTGGTCACGCCTGCCTTCGCCGTCCTGCGTCTCGCGGGCCAGCGGGCGGGTCTCTACTCGACCGAGACCGGCGCCGCCATCTTCACGCTGGCGATGATCGCCGCCCTCTTCGCCACCCTGCTGTGGAGCGCACGCTCGCTCGACGCCATCGACGCCGCACGACGGGAAGCGCTGGGGCGGCTCGACCGCTTCTTTGCGCTCTCCCAGGACATGCTCGTCATCACCGATGCGGAAGGTCGCTTCGCGAAGGTGAGCGAGGCATCGCGGCGCATCGTGGGGCGGGCACCCGATGAGCTCGTCGGCCGGCCGTTCCTCGACTTCGTCCATCCGGACGACCGGGAGCGCACGGTGGAGGAGTTCCGACTGCAGATCGCCGAAGGTCGTACGACGTTCGCCTTCGTGAACCG
>JBGPMJ010000022.1:0-14979 GCA_041486935.1 Candidatus Limnocylindria bacterium
CACGCCGCCGGCCAGCTTCGCAAGGCGCTCCTGGAGCTTCTCCTTGTCGTAGTCCGAGGTGGTCTCCTCGATCTGCGCCTTGATCTGCGACATGCGGGCCTTGATGGCGTCCGCGCTGCCGGCGCCGTCCACGATGGTCGTGTCGTCCTTCGTGGCGACCAGGCGGCGAGCCGAACCGAAGTCCTCCGGCACGACGCCGTCGAGCTTGCGGCCGATCTCCTCGCTGATGACGTTCGCACCGGTGAGGATGGCGATGTCGCGCAGCATCTCCTTGCGCCGATCGCCGAAGCCCGGGGCCTTGACGGCCAGCACCGAGACGGTGCCGCGGAGCTTGTTCACGACCAGCGTGGCGAGCGCCTCACCGTCGACATCCTCGGCCACGATGAAGACCGGGCGACCCAGCTGGACCGCCTTCTCGAGGGCCGGTAGGAGCTCCTGGATGCTCGAGATCTTCTTGTCCGTGATGAGCACGGCCGGGTTCTCGAGCACGGCTTCCATGCGATCGGGGTTGGTCACGAAGTAGGGCGAGATGTAGCCCCGATCGAACTGCATGCCCTCGGTGTATTCCTTGTCGAGGCCGATCGTCTGGCCTTCCTCGACGGTGATGACGCCGTCCTTGCCGACCTTGCCCATGACCTCGGCGATCAGCTCACCGACCTCGGGGTCGGCGGCGCTGATGGCGGCCACGTTGGCGATGTCCTCGCTGTTCTCGACCGGTCGGGCGTGCTCCTTGAGGCGGGCCACGACGGCCTCGACGCCCTTCTCGAGACCGCGCTTCACGACCATCGGGTTGGCGCCTGCAGTGACGTTCTTGAGGCCCTCGGCGACGATGGCCTGGCCGAGCACGACCGCGGTGGTGGTGCCGTCGCCGGCGACGTCGTCGGTCTTGGTCGCGACCTCCTTGAGCAGTTGCGCGCCCATGTTTTCGAAGGGCTCGTCAAGCTCGATCTCGCGGGCGATGGTCACGCCGTCGTTTGTGATGGTGGGGGCGCCGAACTTCTTGTCGAGGACCACGTTGCGGCCCTTGGGGCCGAGCGTGACCTTGACCGCGTCGGCGAGGCGGTCCACGCCGCGCTTGAGGGAGCGACGAGCGGTCTCGTCGAAGATGAGCTGCTTAGCCACGATCTGGGGATCCTCCTGGGAAACGGGTCGGCCGGGCCCTGGACGGGTCCGGCCGTTGGCTCGACCGAACGAAGTGGGCTTCGGTCAGTCCTGGACGACGGCGAGGATGTCCTTCTGGCTGACGATGAGGAGGTCCTCACCGTCGATCTTGAACTCCGTGCCGGCGTACTTGGCGTAGAGGACCTTCTGGCCCTGCTTCACGTCCATCGCCTCGCGCTTGCCGTCGTCGAGCGTGCGGCCGGGGCCGACGGCGATGATCGTGCCCTCCTGCGGCTTCTCCTTGGCGGTGTCGGGGAGGACGATGCCGCTCTTGGTCATCTCCTCGCGCGGGGTCGGCTTGATGACGACCCGGTCGCCGAGCGGCTGGAGCTTGGTCGCGGACTTCGTCGCGGGCTTCGTCGCGGACTTCGTCGCGTGCGCAGTGGCGGTCGCCAACGCGGTACCCTCCTGATGATCGTTTGTGGCCCGGACCTGCCGGGATCGGGGCTGGTCGGCGGCGCTGGGGCGCCGGCCGTGGCGGTGGTCCCGCCGCGTCCCGGATCCCGTCGGACGGACCGGCTCACTGATTAGCACTCTCGATGGGAGAGTGCTAACGAACCTTAGCGGAGCGGGGTCGCCGCTGTCAAGCGGTGGCGCGGGGTGTTTCGACCTTCACCGCCCGGTTCCGGACCAGCGCCGTCGCTTCGGGGGATCCCGCAGGCGACCGGGCGGCCCAGGCCTCTTCGAGGGCACGGGCGATGGGTGTCGCGCGCAGGCGGGCCAGCGTGGCGCGGACCTCGCCGAGCACCTCCTCGGCATCCGGCGCGTCGCCGAGGACCGTCAGGTAGTCGATCTGGCAGAGCGCGAGGTCCCAGGCAAGCCCGAGGTCCCGCCAGCGGCCCATCGCGTCCCGGTAGAGGCGGATCGCCTCGGCCGCATCGCCCGCGAGCGCCGCGACGTTGGCCGTGATCGTCACCCGGTCGGCCGCGATCGCCGGTCCATGGATGCCGGACTCATCCAGGGCCGTCAACGCCCTGCCCAGGCGAGCCGCATCCCCCATCCTCAGGGCACACCGCGCCACGAGCGGCCACGCCTCCGGCGCGTAGAACTCCGTGGCCGCGGCGGCCTCCTCCGCGAGCCGGGCGGCCTCATCCGGGCGGCCGCCCGCGAATGCCGTCCAGGCGAAGGTCAGTCGATGCCATGCGGTGGCCTGCGGGTCGTCGAGGCTCGCCTTGAGCGCGTTGATCCGCTCGACATCACTCGCGATGTCCGCGCCGCGCAGGGCGCCGAGAACGATGCGTGCCCCGACCAGTTCGAACTCGGCGATCCCTTCCGGGCCCAACGCGAACCCGTCGGCGAGGGCATCGTCGAGCCACTCCCAGTCGCCGGTGCGGATGGCACACCGCTCGACATTGCCCAGCACGTTGAGCCAGTTGTCGCGTCGCCCCAGCCGGCGCGCCAGCTCGATCGCAGTGCGCCCCACGGCGACGCCCGTACGGGGGTCGGTGGCCGCGGCGAGGAAGACGCGCAACCCCTGGGCACGCAGGGCGTGGTGGGCGAGGTCGTTCTCCTCGGCCAGTGCCTGGACGCCGCTGATCAGGGCCGACGCCTCGCGCTGGCGGTGCAGGAGGATGAGCGAGCCGGTTCGCGCGAGCAGCCCGTCCAGCACGACCGGCAGTAGGTCATGGTGCTCGGCCACGACGTTGGCCTTTTCGAGGAGCGCCATCGCCTCGGCGGGCTGATCGTCGCGGAGGGTCCCGGCCAACCGGATGGCGAGGATGACACCCTCGGGCGTCTCCGTGAGATCGGCGAATTCATCGGCCGCCGCGCGCAGCATCTCGGCGGCCTCCGTCGATGCCCCACCACCGCTCATGGCCCAGCCCAACTGGGCGATCACCCGCAGCGCATCGATCCGGGCACCCAGGCGACGGTAGCGGTCGATCGCCTCGCGCCACTCGCTCACCGCTTCGGCGTCGTGCCCGGCCGCACTTGCCGCCAGGCCGATCCGCTCGTGGAGCTCGGCGCGCTCGCGGTCGTCGGCGGCGACGTCGAGTCCCTGGTTGAGGTACGCCACGGCCTGGTCGTTCGAGCCGAGCTGGACGGCTCGGTCGGCGGCGGCGCGCAAGGCGAGCCTGGCCTGGGCGGCGACTGCGTCTGCCTCGGGGCCCTCCGGGGAGGCACGATACGCGTCGAGGTAGTGCCGGGCCAGGACGCCGGCCAGCTCCTCGTCGCCGAGCGCCTCGAAGTAGCGCGCCGCGGCGATGTGCCGGGTCCGCCGGTCGCGCTTGGCGAGCGTGCCGTAGGCGACCTCGCGGATGAGGCCCTGGGTGAACCCGAACTGGCCCCGCTCCGGCGAGCGGGGATCGGTGTCGAGGACGAGGACCTCGCGCCGGACGAGGGCCCGCAGGCGCGCATCGAGGCCGACGATCGCCTCGCCGCTCACGGCCGCGAGGGCGTCCAGGCTGAACGTCTGGCCGAGGATGGCGGCGTCCTGGAGGAGCGACCGGTCGGATGGGTCGAGGGCGTCGAGGCGGGCGGAGATGAGCGCCTGGAGCGAGTCCGGGACGGCGATGTCGGTCAGGGTCCCGGTCGGCCGGTAGGTGCCCTCGGCGGCTTCCAGCCGCCCGTCCTGTAGGAGCATGCGCACGGTCTCGACCGCGTAGAGCGGGACGCCTTCGGCGCGCGCGAGGATGGTCCGCATGACCTGCTCGGGCAGGCCAGGCACGAGGCCCGCCATCAGCTCGCGCATGGCCTCGTCGGGGAGCGGCTCCAGCGAGATCGAGGTGAAGCTGCGCTGCCCGGCGCCCCAGGTCGGCCGGCGCTCCAGAAGCTCCGGCCGGGCAAGGGTGACGATGTAGATCGGGAAGTTACGGCTCCATTCGAGTAGGTGCTCGATGAAGTCGAGCAGGCCGGAGTCGGCCCAATGGAGGTCCTCGAAGACGAGCACCGTGGGGTCCTTCTCGGCAATGCGCTCGAAGAAGGTCCGCCAGGCGGCGAAGAGCTCGTCGCGGTCCGGGCTGCGACCCTCTTGTACGCCGAGCAGCTGGCGCAGGGCCGGCTCGATCCAGCGCCGCTCGGCCGGATCGGGCACGAACTCCTGGGCTGCCGCGGAGAGCTTGGCACGCGTCGCCTCGGTCTCCTCGCCCTCGAGGATGCCCGCTCGCTGGCGGATCATCTCGCTCAGCGCCCAGAACGTGACGCCCTCGCCGTACGCCGGCGAGCGGCCCTGGTGCCAGCGCAATGTCTCGGCCAGCCCGTCGGTGTACTTGGAGAACTCCCAGAGCAGCCGGCTCTTGCCGATGCCGGCCTGGCCGACCACCGAGACGAGGCGCGCCCGCCGTTCTCTGGCGGTGGCGTGGTAGAGGTCGCGCACCAGGCGCAGCTCTGCGTCGCGCCCGACGAAGGGTGCCTCGAGGCTCTCGCTGCGGCCCACGCCGCGCACCTTGCCCACCACGCGCAGCGCCCGGTACGCGACGATGGGTGCTTCGCGGCCCTTGACGAGATGCTCGCCGGCGGGCTCGAAGGCGATGCCGCCCTCGGCCGCGCGCATCGTCGCCTCACCGACCAGCACGGTACCCGGCTCGGCGAGCGATTGGAGCCGCGAGGCCGTATTCACGAGGTCGCCGGCCACGAGGCCCTGATTTCGCGCGCCGATCGTCACCGCGGCCTCGCCGGTGAGGACGGCGGCACGAGCCTGGAGCGCCGCGACGCCCGCATCGGCGCCGAGGGCCTCCACCGCCCTGACCAGATCCATCGCCGCCCGGACGGCCCGCTCCGCGTCGTCCTCGTGCGCCACGGGGGTCCCCCACACCGCCATCACCGCATCGCCGATGAACTTCTCGACCGTCCCGCCGTAACGCTCGACGACGGTCGTGGCCGTCTCGAAGTAGCGCGTCAGCGTCTCCCGGACGGCTTCGGGGTCGCGCTTCTCGGAGGCCGTCGTGAAGCCCACGAGATCGGCGAAGAGGATGGACACGAGTTTCAGCTCGGCGGCCGGCTTGATCTCCGGCGCCCGAGACGCCGCGACCGCTGCCGCTACCGCTGCTGGGCCGGCGCCCGCAGCGCCGCCGAGCGTTGTGCCGCACTCGCCGCAGAACTTCGCGCTGGCCGGATTGGCGCTGCCGCAGGCGGAGCACGCCGTGGCCAGTCGCGTGCCGCATTCGGCACAAAACTTCCGGCCGGCGTCGTTCTGGGCGCCGCAGTTCGAACAGACCATCAGGACGCGCGGGACCTCCTCGGGATGACCCCGAGCGTACCAGCGTCGGCGGCAGCCGTCACGCCGCTCCGACCCCTCCCCTACACTCGCCGCGATGGCCGTCGCCCGCCGCATCGAGACCTCCATCCGCGTGCGTTTCGAGGAGTGCCAGCCGGGTGGCGAGATCCGTGCTTCGGCCTTCCTGCGTTACGCCCAGGACGCCGCGTGGGTCCACTCCGACGCGGCCGGCTTCGGACGCGACTGGTACCGCGAACGCGGCCTGACCTGGCTGGTGCGCTGTGTCGAGTTAGACGTGCTGGGGCCGAGCGGGCCTGGCGATACGCTCTCCGTCAGCACCGAGGTGGTCGGCCTGCGCCGCGTCTGGGCCCGGCGGCGCGGCGAGGTTCTCGGCCCCGACGGCGCGTGGGTGGCGGTGGTCCTGACCGACTGGGTGATGACCGGCCCGAATCTTATGCCCGTCCGCGTCCCCGCAGAGTTCTTCGAGGTCTTCCCGCAGGTGCCCGACGGCTTCGATCCCGCCCGGGTGCCGCTGCCGCCCACACCGCCCCAGGCGCACCTGCGACGCTTCCACGTTCGCCGCTCCGAGATCGACCCGATGGCGCACGTCAACAACGCCGCCTACGTGGACTACATCGACGAGTCGCTGGCCGAGGCCGGGGCAGGTGCGGCGCTGGGTGTGCGGCCGCGGCGCTATCGCCTGGAATACCAGCAGGCCGCCGAGCCCGGCGCCGCGCTGGTGGGCGCCTCATGGCGCGACGGGGACGGCTGGGCGTACCGGCTCAGCGATGCGTCGGGGGTGGACCTGCTGCGTGCTCGATTCTCGGCCGACGCCGTCGCTCCCCCGGACACATGACTGACCGGCATGCGAGTGGCCGAATCCACGCTCGCGTGCCCCGGGATTACCACTCATCGCAAGGTGCGCGAGCACGAAATGGTTGCTCCGCATGACCGGCGGTCATGCGGATCCCGCCGCCCGCCGGAAGATGCGGTCGTAGTTGGCGACGAGCATCTCGCCCAGCGCGTCGGCCGAGACGCCCCGCCGCTCGGCCAGCCAGCGCGCCGTCACCTCCACCCAGAGCGGCTCGTTGCGGCGGCGCGGCGCGCCCGGCGGGGAGAGGTACGGCGAGTCCGTCTCGACCAGCAGCCGATCCTCGGGCACGAGCCGTGACACGATCGCCGTGGCCTCCTCCCCCGGCCGGAAGGCGAGCCCGCTGAAGCTGATCGCCAGGCCTAGCTCGAGCGCCGCCCCCGCGTAGTCGACGGGCCCCGAAAAGGAGTGCAGCAGCGCCGGCGGCCGAGCGCCGAAGACGGCCAGCCAATCCGGTCCACCCACGCCGGCCAAGCGCAGTTCGGCGATCAGCTCGTCCTGGGCGTCGCGTTGACCGACCCGGGAGCGGCAATGGAGGATGGCCGGCTTGCCGGTCGCCAACGCCCGGGCGAGGTTGCGCCGCAGGTTGGCGAGCTGCGCCTCGCGCGGGGAGAAGGCCCGGTCATAGTCGAGCCCGGTCTCACCGATGGCGACGACGTGGGGATCCGACGCCAGGGCGGCGATGGCGGCCCACGCCTCGTCGTCGACCTCGGCCGCGGCGTGCGGATGGACGCCGGCCGATGCGTCGATGAAGTCGTGGCGCGACGCCAGCTCCAGCCCCGCACGCGACGACCCGAGATCCCAGCCGGGCGCCAGGATCCGCTCCACCCCGGCCAGCCGGGCCGCGACGGCCACCTCATCGGCGTCGACCGCGAAGGCCGCGGCTTGAAGATGGCCGTGAGAGTCGATGAGGCGCACGCTCAGGCCGGGCGCGCGGTCGTCTCCGCGGCCCCGATCCAGCGCGCTTCCGGCAGCTCACCGAGCAGAGGCACGGCGCCGCAGGCGGCGTAGAGGCGGATCGCCTCGGCCAGATACGGCGCGGGATCCAGGCCGGCTCGTGCGGCGAGCATCGCGGCGTCCGCGTGACAGTCGGCTGCCGGCAGTCGATAGCCGATCGCCTCGAACTCGTGGGCCACGGTGCGAAGGACCGGCACGGCCGGCGCGTCGTCTGCCCGCAGGGCCTCGAGCCAGCGGCGCTGGATGGCTCGGACAGGCCCCCCGCACCGCTCCACGACGGCCACGTAGGCGGCGAGCGAGCCCGCCAGCCGCTCCGCATCGCCGAGCCGCAGCGCCATGCGCACCGCATTCGGCGCCGTGTCCAGGAGCGAGGGCGGCGCCACGTCGGGCGAGTGGAGCGCCTCGGAGATCGACCGGCAGGCGGCCGACGGATCGTCGGGCCACAGGAAGAGCGCGTCGAACATCGCGTCGTAGATCACCGACTGCGGCTCCGGTGTGCCGGACAGCCGCCTCGACTCCACGAAGTCCGCGCGCGCACCCTCCCGGTCGCCGGTCAGGAGTCGAACGTACGCCCGCTCGGCGATGCAGTTGGCCAGCCGGCTCTCGTCACCCACGGCGCCCGCGTTGACGATCGCCTCCTCGGCGTAGGTCAGCGCCTCGTCGAGGCGCCCCTCGAAGGCGAGGAAGTCGGCGATGTTCTGGGCGATCCAGGATGCCGTCACGTGGTCCATGCTCCGTCGTGCCCGGTCCAGGCCCTCGACGCACAGCGGCATGAGCCCCTCGGTGGTCTCGCCGTTGCCGTACGCGATGGCCGGCACGTTGATGTGGCAGCGCGACATGAGCAGCCGATCGTTCGCCGCGCGGGCGAGCTCCATGCTCTGTTCGACCAGGGCGAGGGATTGCTTCGCGTCGCCCAGCATGCCCGTCGCCACCCCCAGGTCGTGGAGCGCCATCCGCTCGACGTCCTGAGCGCCGCACGCGCGGGCCTCCTCGATGGCCTGACGGAGGATCGACGGCGCTTCCGCCACCGGACCGGCGCGCCAGTACGTCCAGCCCAGGCGGGCGCGAAGGCCGGCGCGACCCGGTGTGGGCGGCCCCGCCTCCAGGGCGGCGATGCCCGTCTGCACGACCGCCCGCGCAGCGTCCAGCTCGTCGGCGACGTACAGGTAGACGGCGAGGTGGATACGCAACGTGGCCAGCTGCTGTTCGTCGTCCGCCGTCCGATCCGGCAAGGCGACCATGAGCGCCAGCGCATCCTCGAGCGTGGCCCGCATTGCCTCGTGGGGCTCATACCCGCCAGCAGCACGGTCGTACTCGACGGCCAACGCTGCCCGCTCGCGCGCCGGAAGGTCGAGGACGCGCGCCTGCTCGACCGCGACGCGGAACCAGCGCGCGGCCTGCTCCTTGTTGTAGACGTCGTCGGCGCGGGCCCCGGCCCGCCGGGCGTAGGTGTACGTCTTGCCGCGCAGCTCGCGCAGGCGATCGGGATCGGGCCCAGCGAACTCCTCCTCGTAGCGCAGGGCGGCGAGGTAGTGGGCAGCCAGCAGCTCGACCATCTCCTCCTGGCGGTCGGCCAGGGTCTCCTCCGCCCAGCGCGCTACATCGAGGTGCTTCGCGGCGCGATCACGCTTGGGAAGCGAGTCGTAGGCCACGTCGCGGATGAGGACGTGGCGGAAGCCGAACTCTGCCGCCCCCGCCAGCGCCGACGGCTGTCGCGGCACGACCAGTTCCTTGACCCGCAGGCGGCGCAGCACCTCGCCGGTCGCCGAGGTCCCCTGGCGGGAGAGGTGTGAGATGAGCGCGTCCCAGAAGATGCGCCCCACGACGGCGGCGTTCTGCGCGGCCCGCTTCTCGGCCGCGGGCAGGCCGTCGAGGCGCGCCGCCAGCACGGCGTGGATCGAGCCCGGGATCTCCACCTCCTCCACCGGCCGGGCCAGCTGCCAGCGGCCATCACCGAAGCGCAGCACGCCGCGATCGACGAACATGCGGACCAGCTCCTCCGTGAAGAGCGGGTTGCCGTCGGCGAGCGTCACCACGCGGTCGCGCAGCTCGGCCGGCAGGCCGCCGGCGAGAAGGGCGTCGACGAGCTGGGCGCTCTCGGCCGGGTCGAGCGGCTCGAGCACGATCGATGCCGCGTTGGGCATGCCGCCGCCCCAGGTCGGGCGCAGCTCGAGCAGCTCGTGGCGCGCGAGGCAGAGCAGGACGATCGGCCCCTCGGCCCAGCGGGCCATGTACTCGATGAAGTCGAGCAGGCCCTCGTCGGCCCAGTGGATGTCCTCCTGGACCAGCACCAGCGGGTTCTCATGGGCCAGCAGCTCGAGATAGCGGCGCCAGGCGTCGAAGAGCTGGTCGCGACCCAACCCGGTCGCCGGACCGAGCGCCAGCAGGGCCTCCACGGCCCGGAGCAGCGCGGGATCGGCGGCACTCCCCAGCTCACCGACCCGTGCCTCCAGCTTCGCCGCCGCCGTCGCGGGCGCGTCGTCGTCGAGGATCCGGGCGTCGGCCTTCACCGCGTCGGCCAGGGCCGAGAAGCTCGCCTGCGCGTATGCCAGGCACCGTCCCTTGCGCCAGTAGAAGGTCTCCGGCAGGCCGTCGAGGTACTTCTCCAGCTCCCAGGTCAGCCGCGACTTGCCGACACCTGCACTGCCGATGACCGTCACGAGGTGCGGCCGACCGTCGGACACCGTCCGGCGCACGGTCTCCTTGATGAGGGACATCTCCTCGTCGCGCCCGATCAGCGGGGCCTCGATCCCCAGGGACGGGCGGACCCCGCCACGCCTGGCCTTGACGGCCACGGCGCGCCAGGCCGCGACCGGCAGCGCCTTGCCCTTCAGCGCAGTCGGCGGCAGCTCGTCGTACTCCACGACGTCGCGGGTCGCGGCATAGGTGAACGGGCCGACGACGATCGTCCCGGGCGCGGCGACCTGCTGCAGCCGGGCGGCGGTGTTGACGGCGTCGCCGGTGACGATGCGGTCCCGCTCGCCCTGCGCGCGACCGAGGTCCACGAGCACCTCGCCGGTCTCGACGCCGATACGCAGGGCCAGCTCGGGCCGGCCCTCGGTGCGCAGCTCCGCCGCCAGCTCGCTCATCGCGGCCTGCATCTCCAGCGCGGCGCGGACCGCACGCTCGGCATCGTCCTCGTGGGTGGCCGGCACGCCGAAGACGGCCAGCATCGCGTCGCCGGCGAACTTCTCGACCGTGCCCTCATAGCGGACGACCTCGGCGCTCAGGCGGTCGAAGGCGCGGGTCACCAGCGCCTGCACGAGCTCCGGGTCGCTCGATTCGTTGAGGCTCGTGAAGCCGACGAGATCGGCGAAGACCATGGTGGCCACCTTGCGCTCGCGGCCGGTGTCCGGCGACTCGGCCGCAAGCGGACCGCTGGCAGCGGCGACGGGCGTGCCACAGCTGGCACAGAAGCGCGCGTCGGCGGCGAGGCTGGCGCCACAGCTCCGACACGCCGCCTCGACGGGCGTGCCGCAGCTCGGGCAGAACCGGCTGCCGGGCTCGAGCGCCCGGCCACAGGAGCGGCAGTTCACCGGGGCATGGTAGACCGCGCGTGGATCGGCCGGACAGGTTCTCGAAGGACCCGATCGACCTTCAGCCTGCCGCCGGCTCGACGTCGAGGCGCGGGAAGAGGGGCTCAGCTGTGCCGAGTGTCCCGGCCTCGCCGAGGTGGGCGCCCCAGCGCAGCTCGTCGAGCAGGCCAGGCCCGCCGTTCCCGTCGGCGCCGTAGCGGTAGCCGTAGCCGAGCTGCCCCAGCAGGCGCGGCGCGGTGTTGGGCATGAAGGGCGCCCCGAGCAGCCCCAGCAGCCGGCATGTCTCGAGGAGGTCGCCGAGCACACCGCGTAGCCGCACTGCGGCCTCGGCGTCACCCTCCCGCGCCGCCTTCGCGAGCACCCAGGGCTGCTCGGCATCGACGCAGCGATTGGCGTCGGCCACGAGCTCCGCGAACTCGGCCAGCGCCTCGTGCAGGAGGCAGCTCTCGAGCCGCTCTCGATAGCGCTCGACCGTCTCCGGCCACCGGGCGGCCAGCGGCGCGAGGTCCGCTGGGCGCGGATCGGGCCGCTCCCCGCCGAGGTAGCGGGCGGCCATCGAGACGGTGCGATTGACGAGGTTGCCGAAGTCGTTGGCGAGGTCGGCGTTGTAGCGGCGCACGAAAGAGTCCCAGCTGACGTCGCAGTCGCGATCGAAGGGGATCTCGCGGAGCACCACGTACCGTGCGCCGTCGGTGCCCAGCGCATCGACCACCGCGATCGGGTCCAGGAAATTGCCGCGACTCTTGCTCATCTTCTCGCCCTGCACGGTCATGAAGCCGTGCACCCAGACCTTGCGCGGCGCCTGGATGCCGGCGCTCCAGAGCATGGCCGGCCAGTAGATCGTGTGGAAGCGGGCGATGTCCTTGCCGATGATGTGCAGGTCGGCGGGCCACCAGCGCGCGAAGTCGTCGGGCGCATCGGGGAAGCCGGCGCCGGTGATGTAGTTGATGAGCGCGTCGTACCAGACGTAGATCGTGCCTGCCGCGGGATCCGGCGTGCCGTCGGGCAGGAGCGCGTCGGAGCCGTCCTCGCGGATGGGGAACGGGATGCCCCAGCCGCCGGCCTGCTCGCGGCTGATCGAGAAGTCGTCGAGACCCCCGCGGATGAAGCCGAGCATCTCGTTCCTGCGGTACTCGGGCTCGACCCAGTCGGGGTGCTCGGCGTAGTGGCGCTCGAGGCGTTCCTGGTAGGCCGAGAGGCGGAAGAACCAGTTCTTCTCGCTCAACCACTGCAGGGGCACCTCGGGGTGATTTGGGCAGCGGATGCCGCGCGCATCCTCGACCAGGTCGCTCGAGGCCCGGAAGCCCTCGTTGGGGCAATACCAGCCCTCGTAGGTACCGAGGTAGATGTCGCCGTTGCGGTAGGCCCGACGCACCATCTCCTGGGCGGCCCGCACGTGGTCGGGATCGGTGGTGCGGATGAAGCGGTCCGGCGCGATGCCGAGGCGGTCCTCGGAGGCCTTGAACAGCCCGACCATGTCGTCGACGAAGGCGCGCGGCGCTTGGTTGCGCTCGGCCGCCCTCGTGGCGATGTTCACGGAATGCTCGTCGGTGCCGGTAAGGAAGCGGGTCGGCGTGCCGCACATGCGATACCAGCGCGCGATCGCATCCGCGCCGACCACCTCGTACAGGGTATGCAGCCCGGGCAGGTTGTTGGCGTAGGCGATCGAGGTCGTGAGGTAGTAGCGCTCTCGGTCGGACATGGGAGCCCGATGGTAGCAGGGCCGGACGACCGGCCGAGACGCACCGCCGAACTCAGCGGCGGGGGTTGTCGGCGACCGCAGCGAGGATGGCCTTGGCCTCGAAGGGCGTGAGGCCGGGGTGCTTCGAAACGAGGAGGGCGGCCAAGCCGGCCATGTGCGGCGCGGCGAAGCTGTTGCCGGTGGCCACCGTCATGCCGCCGTCGCGCCAGGCGATAGGCACGTCCACGCCCCAGGCCCCGAACTCGACCGGCGGCGAGGGGTTGTAGTAGAACCGCCACGGGTCGGGCTCATCGTGGGCGGCCACCGAGAGGACCGAGCTGAAGAGCGAGGGGTAGCTCGGGCCGGGCACGTTGTTGGCGGCGCAGACGAGCAGCACGTTATGGAAGTATGCCGCGTCGGCCAGCTCGTGGAAGACGCCGAACATCGCCTCGCTCTTCGAGGAGAGGCTGAGGTTCGCCACGCCGACCCCGTGGTCGAGCGCCCACTCCAGGCCGGCCGCGAAGGCCGGCCCCTTGCCGCGCAGGTCCGAGCCCAGCACGCGCACCGAGACGAGCTCGGCCTCGGGCGCCAGGTCCAGGACGATGCCGCCGCAGGCGGTGCCGTGGCCGAAGAGATCGCCGTGATCGTCGGGCACGACCCGCGGCTCACCGTCCTTGTCCAGCTCCACCGCCACGCTCTCCACGACCCGGCCGTGCAGGGCCGGATGATCAGGCTCGAGGCCGCTGTCGAGGATGGCCACCCGAACCCCTCGGCCCGTGGCACCACCGAAGGCCCACTCGCGGTCGATCGTCTCGAGCGGCGGAAGGCGCTTCAGCCGGTCCCGTGCCGCCGCCGAGAAGGGCTCCGACCAGGCCGGCACGAGGGCGTCGGTCACCCCGCGCCTCTACGTCCGACGGCGCGTCGGCGCCGCGTAGCGGACGAGCACCTCGAGCAGGTCGCCGACCAGGCCGAGCTCGCGCTCGCCGAGGGACTGCAGGCGAGCCAGGCGATCGACGAGCGTCCAGAAGGGGCTCTCCTCGTCCGGATCGAGCCCGTCGGTCGCCGCGGAGACGATGGCCTCGATGGCCCCGGCGTCGAGCTCCTCGCCCACCAGGCGCCCGAGCGCCTGGTGGAGCAGCTCGTCGAGGTCGCGCTGGACGCGCGTGGCGTGGATGGCCGCCGCGGCCTGCGCGGCGAAGACGCCCAGCAGCTCCATGTCGCGCAGCGAGAAGGTCGGGGAGCTGCGCTTGTCGAGGAGCTGCAGCACGCCGACGGTGCCCCGCCCGTGCTGCTCGACGAGCGGCACGGCCGCGATGGACCGGGGCACGTAGCCCGTCCGCTCCGCGGTCTTGCGATCGAAACGGGGATCGCTCGTGACGTCGGAGAGGGCGAGCGGCTGGCCGGTGGAGAAGACGAAGCCGGCGATCCCCTTGCTGGGCGGCACGGACAGGCCGATGGCCCCAGCGCCCTGCTCGCCGGCCGCGACCCGGAACTCGAGGCGTTCCGGGTCGCGCTCGAAGATGGCGATCGAGGCCGCTTCTGCGTCGAAGAGCGTGACCGTGGCGTCCACGATCGACTGCAGGAGCGCCGTCTCGGGGTCACCCTGGAGGCGCCGGGCGATGCTCGCCCGCTGCGCCGCGGCGCGCAGGACCTGGAGCTCGGCAGGATCGGGGGTCGGTGTGGTCATGGCTCAGCGCTCCGCGCGGCGGGTGAGGCGATCGACGTCCACCACCACGAGCGTGTCCCGCTCGATGCTGATGAGGCCCTCGTCGACGAGCCCGCTGAGCAGCTTGTTCACGCTCTGCCGCGTGCCGCCGATCATCGCCGCCAGGTCCGATTGCGTGTACGGCCAGTCGAGGCGCACCTCGCCGCGGGCAGCCGGGTCCTGCTCGAGGGCGAGACGCGTGAGGCGCATGGCCAGCCGGCCGGCCAGGTCGAGGAAATGCAGCTCCTCGACGTGGCCGGTGAGACGGCGCAGCTCGGCCACGAGGCCGGCCAGCAGCGCGTCGCGCAGGAGCGTGTCGCGGTCGAGCAGCTCGTGGAAGGTCGAACGCGGCAGCACGAGCGTCTCGGTAGGCTCGAGGGCGGTCGCGGTGGCCGAATGCGGCGCGCCGTCAAGCAGCGCCAGCTCGCCGAAGAAGTCGCCCGCGCGGAGCGTGGCGATGATCGCCTCGTCGCCCTCGGCCGAGGGCAGCACGATCTTCACCGCGCCGCTGGCGATGATGTGCAGCGAGTCGCCAGGGTCGCCCTGGTGGAAGATGACCTCGTTGCGCCGGAAGCGCCGACGGCGCAGGGCGCGGGCGACGTCGCCGAGCACCGCCCCGTCCGCCCGCTCGAAGAGCGCACAGGCACGCAGTCGCTCGACCGCGAAGCCCTCGTCCGTCATGCCGGCCCTCCCGTGCGTTCTGGCTGCCATCATCGCGCACGACGGCCGCCGGTGTCGCGCGTTTGACACGTGGCGGGTCGGAATCACCGTTGATTCGCCCGCGCCGCGGAGGCAATCTTCACCTACCGGCCGGCGCCGAGGACGAGGCCGGCAGACCAGGGACCGAAGGAGACGATCGATGAGCACGAAGCGAGCCGAGAAGCCCGCAGACGAGTCAGCGGACGTGGAGGGCCA